>VXPO01000077.1 GCA_009839505.1 Gammaproteobacteria bacterium | reverse complement strand
GCTTCGCTTCGCTGTGCCCCGGGGTTCGCCTCCGGCCCAGCCACGCCGACCTTGTCACCGCACGGTGTCGGTCGGCCAAAGAGGGCGACCACAAGGGTCGCCCCTACGCGGGTGTTTGTTATCGTAGATTGACGCCACCGTGCAGCAGGCCGGATGGCCTACCAATAGGGACGCCCATGGAGACTCAGGCCACCGCACCGGTGGGCCCCAACACCTCGGAGAGAACGCGGACGACCGGGCTCGCCCTCGGCGTTATCGCGTTCGCGGTGCTGACGGTGTTCCCCATCGACCCGGGCAACGAGCCTGCGAGCCGCCTGGCCGCCGTCGCCGCGCTGATGGCCATCTGGTGGATCACGCAGGCGATCCCGCTGTTCGCCACGGCACTGCTACCGCTGGTCTTCTTCCCCCTGCTCGGCATCATGCCGGGCAAGGAGCTCGCTCCGTCCTACATCAACAGCACCATCGTGCTGTTCATCGGCGGCTTCATGATCGCGCTCACCATGCAGCGCTGGAACCTGCACCGCCGCATCGCACTCAACATCATCCGCCTCGTGGGCGGCGGTCCCGCACGCATCGTGCTGGGTTTCATGATCGCCGCCGCGTTCCTGTCGATGTGGATTTCGAACACCGCGACGGCGATCACGGTGCTGCCCATGGGCCTCGCCATCGTGCTGCAGGTCGAGGAGCAGATGGGGGCGGACGATCCGGGCACCCACAAGTTCGCCGTCGGTCTGATGCTCGGCATCGGCTACGGTTGCTCCGTCGGCGGCATGACGACCCTGGTCGGGACGCCTCCAAACCTGTCCCTGGTGCGGATCTTCGAGATCCTCTTCCCCGAGGGCCCCGAGATTGCCTTCGGCCAGTGGATGATCGTCGCGCTGCCGGTGGGCATCGTGATGCTCATGGTGGCGTGGTTTCTCATCACCCGCGTGCTCTACCGCGCACCGCCGAATGTCAAGGTCGAGTCGTCGGTCGTCGAGCAGGAACTCGCGCGCTTGGGTCCGATCACCTTCGAAGAGCGCGCCGTACTCGCGGTATTCGCCGGCGCCGCCCTGCTGTGGGTGTTTCGCGTCGACCTCACCCTCGGTGCCTTCACCCTGCCCGGCTGGTCCGGACTTCTGCCGTGGCCTCATTTCGTCGACGACGGCACGGTGGCCATCACGATGGCGTCGTTGCTGTTCTTCATTCCCGGGCGCGAAGCCGATGGGGAACGCACCCGGCTCATGGGGCTCGAGGTAATTCCGCGCCTGCCCTGGAACGTAGTACTGTTGATCGGCGGCGGCTTCGCCCTCGCGGCCGCGTTCGTCCAGACGGGCCTCGCCCAGCTCATCGGCGGCCAGTTCGCCGCCGCGGGCGAACTGCCGATCTTCGTCCTCATCCTGCTCGTGTGCCTTGCGCTCACGTTCCTCACGGAACTGACCAGCAACACCGCGACGACGGAGATGATCCTGCCGATTCTGGCTTCCGTGGCGGTGGTCACCGGCACGCATCCCCTGATGCTCATGATCCCCGCGACCATGTCCGCCTCATGCGCTTTCATGATGCCCGTCGCCACCCCACCGAACGCGATCGTCTTCGGCAGCAACCGGCTGACCATCGCCGAGATGGCCCGCGCCGGCATCGTTCTCAACCTCATTGGCACTCTGGTGATCGCCACCGCCGTGTACACCATCGGCCTCGTTGTGTTCGGAATCGAACCGGGCGTGGTCCCGGACTGGGCGCACACCTTGGCGGACGGAGACCATTGAGCATGCTCAGGGCGTTTATCCTTGGACACCCCTTCACCGCGACCGCGAACAGGGCAATGACGAGGGGTCCATCAACTGCAGTGTTCCTGCTCGCCATCATGACGACTACGCGTTCCGTCATGTGCGCCGAGACCGAGAGTGCGGAATCCGAATCCACACAGCGGAACGCGACTGACATCCCCTGCGCCCAGGCAATCGAGCAATCGACATCGCTGAACGGAATGGAGCTGTTCAAGTCCGCCGAGGCATGCGCCCGTGAGGAACGCGTGGACGATGCCGTGTTCTTCCTTGTGGTCGGGCAAGTCCGCGCTATAGCCGACATGTCCGTTCTCGAACCCCGGTCCGAACTCGATGAAGACGCTGCTGCCGAACTCTACGGGGCGTCGTATTACACGTATGGCGGAGCCGGGCCCGACGACATGTACCGCGATGCCGACAGGATCGCCGAGATGCTCAGACGTCTGCGTTCGTGGCGACCTTCCTTAACGGACGGCTACGATCCCGGCTGGAACTACGAGCGTCCTGTTGACGGCGACCGTTACCGGTTGATGGCGGACTACTCAATCCGCACCCGCCTAACCCAACTCGAAAGCTACCGGAACCTGATCCAGGATGACCGCTACTACGCGATCCAGCAGGAGCGCCAGGAGATACTCGCCCAAGGCAACTCGAGGACCGTCACGGGCACCGAGGATGCGGATCGCATCCAGGAACTCGACCGCATGGCAGCTATCATCAGGAGCTCCATTCCAAGCGTGCCCGAGCCGCCTCTACCGAAGGAACTTCTGGTCCACTACAGGCCGAACCCGGACGCCGACTTCGTAGAGCTCCACGCCGCCTTCAACGGCATCGAGGCAGGAACCGGCACGACCTTGGATGTCTTCGAGTCGCGGGCCGAAGCGCTGGACTCCTGGTTGAGTCGTGTCATCGCGCCAGCCGAACTGCAACAGCTTCTCGACAAGGTCGATTTTCAGCACCAGACCATTGTCGCGATGCGGTTCGCTGCAGTCGATTCCGCGAACGGCAAGGTGTACATCCGTGAAATCGAGTACCGCGCCCGGCACCAGTACATGAGCGTCATTGGCTACGTCGTTGTCAACATGCCAGACTGCAAGGAACCCAAGACTTGGTCGTATCCCTTCGTAGTCGTCGCCTCACCCAGACCGGATTTCGAAGTTCAATCCTATGGAGCTTCCATGGCCATGCTTACCGAAGGTTGTAAGCCGACGGTCGGTGCTGAACCAGCGTCGGAACCGGATCGCGATGTGGATATGTCCGAGGCACCCGCCAGTTGACCAACGTCAGTCCAACGGCAAGGCACGACGAGAATGTTCGCTGGCGGGGACTCAACTTTGACAGTATCTTACGCCGTGATCGGCGCGGCTGGCCGTATGCCGCCACGCCAATCGTCATACCACGGTCTGGTCCCAAGAGGGCGGCCAGCCAGGAGAGGTGGCCGAGCGGCTGAAGGCGCTCCCCTGCTAAGGGAGTATGGGTTAATCGCCCATCGAGGGTTCGAATCCCTCCCTCTCCGCCAATAAAACAATAAAAATAATAACTTACGTCATTCATACCACAATTCGTACCACAGAATGGCCGGGCTTAAGCGCAATTCCATGACTCTTTATGGACCCTCGATACCGTCCGGGGCAGCCACCGACCGGCGAGCAACCCGCCTCCCCTCGGCGTCGGCTGGCACCGGTCCCTTTTCGTTCTCCTCTCTCGACAGCCCCCGCAGCGTCCTGCCGCAACCTTTGAACGAAACCGCGAACGTCACGTTCCTCGCACCAACTCCCCATCGTTGAAGACTCGCCCATGGATTGCGCAGACGACTTTTTGCTTGAGTGGCACCACGAGACCATGGTTGACGGCCCCCCCACCAATCCCTCTGACGTACCAGGCGTGTACGCACTGGCCATAGCCAAGCGCCTTGGTGGACCCACCACCAAGCATGTGGTGACTCCGTTCTACGTCGGCCGGACCAGCGGTCTGCGCGGTCGCTGGTCGGATCACCGGCGCGACTGGTTCACGAACCCCGGTCCGAAGTACACCATCCCCACAAGTGCTGACAGCTTCCTGTCCGATCCCGTGGCTGCCATCAACAACGGTGACCTTGCGAAAAGGCTGCCTGATCGGAAGTCCATCATGGCGGCTGTGCACCAGAAAACCTGGTTCTGCTACGCGGAGTGCGGCGGACCGCGGCTGGGCGAGATCGAGACGATGCTGCAGGAAGCGGTCAAGGACCTCTGGCGCATCACGGCGCAAGGTGAGATAGGCGACTCCGGTTACCGCGTCATGCCACGGCCCGGACTTTGCGTGCGGAACGCGCTATCGAACGACCTCGCGGGCCTTCTGCCGGCGCGCATCAAGTGGGTGGGGGCCGCCGTCCTCAGCTAGCTGACACCCATTCGCCGCCCCGAACGCCATGCCCGCTCCCGCGCCCATGACCGAACTGTCGAGAAGGACATCGTTTCACGACACACGGGCTGTCGGTTCTCCCGAAGCTGATCCCGCCGTTGCGCGTCCGCGGACCCGGCCGGGCGAATCGGCCCGCGCACAGTAGCTGCTCGTCGCTCTCGTCGACGTGCTCTTCGACATCCATCAACCACTAATGCGCTGCAACCCCTGTCGGCCGAAGCTGATTTGCAGCTTACAAGCGTGACTCCTCTCCTACGCGTCTGCTAGGTTGGCGCCTGTCTCTTAGACTGGGGCCGTATGGCCGTAGCCAAGCCGCCATGACCGTTCCGCTCAGCCTGGAGCTACCCGAACTGCTGCAAGCACACGACCTGACATGGTTGCCGCCTGCTGATGGCATGCCGTTTCGGACCTGCGTCGACTCCGACGGAGTCCGATGGCTCGTTAAGCTCCGTGGCGGGTTCAGGGCGGTTCGGGAGCGCGCCTTCTCCGTCATCGCCCAGGCTCTCGGACTGTCCTGCCAGAGTTCCACGTACCTACGGATGCCTCCGCAACCCAGTCACTGGCCCTTTGTGCCCGAAACCCATGAGTCGACCGACGATTGTCAGGGCGCGATCCGGTTCCTCGACGAACATCCGCATCCCTCGCGTTGCGACAACTGCCCGTTCCCAACACTCAACGACCAGTTTCGCAAGCGGCCGAACGACATCGACTTACTGAGGACGTCGCCGTTTCCAAACATCCTAGACTGGCCCAGAGGCGAGATGCTGGGAATGCTGTCCGAGATGCACGAACCCCCAGGTCGACTTTTTACGCCCGATCACCGTTTCGTCCAAATCGACAACGAGCTCATGTTCTCCCTCCACGCCGGCGCCGATCTTCGCCACTCGCCATGGGTCGCAGACCGCTCCGGGCGCGTCATTTCCGCAGGGTTACAGGAGGCCATTCGCCTTTGCCAGCAGGTCTCGTCGCTTCCCGACACGGTGTTTCTAGACGCCCTTCGGATGCCGCAAGGCTACTGTCCCACTATGCTGTGGAGCCTGCGCGAAGAGGTCGATCGCATTCGACCGCGTGCACGAGCTTTTCTACAGTGGGCCACTCAGCCGCACGGATTCGTCAGCCGCCATCCAGATTCAAGAAGAGGTGATAATGGGTAGCACCCCCCCGGACGCCACTGTGGTCAAGATCTTACGCACCTTGATACCTATGACTCGGTACGAATCTCCCCGTCGCAACAGGACCGACTCCATTTCTTCGGAGGACCTCCGCAACGTCTGGAATTCACCTATACCGCAGTTGTCCTACAGCTGGTTCTCGTCTCAAGCGCGTCCACCGCCAGGCTTCGGTGACCTACTTGCTCACCTACGCGAAATGCTCGGTTCCTTCGTATGTGTCGATTCCAACGGTGTCGAGACGGTCAATACGAACATAAGCATGTATAGTCGCCGGAACCGGATTCCCCACCTCGCTAAGTCGCTTTGCTCTTGATTTACTGACGTCCGCTGTCTTGATCGGTCCGGAACGTTCAGTTCAGCTTTTGCGCCAATGGCTAGATGGCGAACCGATCAAGTTCACGAAATACCTCGTCCTTTCGGGCTTCAGCCTTGAGCCTAATGCCCAGCTGAAGTTTCCTCACTCACAGGAGCTTACGGTCCAATCCCTTCCCCAGAATCAGTCTGGTTTGCACGCGATCGATGCCCCTGAAATGTGGGTCGGCCACCGGGGTCTTTCAGATTTCCCGCCTCTAGGGAGTCCAGACATCAGCGGCTCACCAGCGCTGGTCATGCACGTCACTTCCGGCCCAGCATTCTACGCGCACGCCAGTTCTCAATACGCTACCGAATTGTTGCTAGATGGCGCTCCACTAGATCGTGCGACCTTTGGCGCATACCGTTCTGGGGTGGACTCGCCGTTTCGCTGCGGCCTATCTTTGTACTGCGAGTCGCCAGTTGCAGCGTCCTGTACTTGGGGACACATTTCACTAGAGTCGAAATCCTTTGTACCGCACTCCCGCCTGCATGGTTTCCAGACCGTGCTTTATGGCGGCGCAGGTCACGCTCAAAACCCACCGATCTTAACGGAAGAGAAACTCCACGGTGCTTGTATGCTCATCAAGCAGATCGCCGACAATGGATTGGGCGAACGAACGAAGGTGGCGCTTGGCAGGTGGATTCAGAGCATGGACCGGGGGATGCTGGACGGCTTCATCGATTTGCGAATCGCCTTGGAATCACTCTACGCATCGGACGGGGGAGCTGAAGTTACGTACCGAGCCGCTTCACGTTGTGCGCGACACCTCGCCACCGGAATGAGCAATCGCAAGCAATTGTTCGATCAAGTGAGGAAGTTCTACAACGCCGCTTCTGGCGTCGTTCACGGCGGCGCTATCCCAGATACACCCAAAAACCGGAAGCAGCTCGTATTCGGTCGCTCAATCTGCCGCAAAGCAATCCTGAAAATCATCCAGGAAAACGGCGGTCAGGACCTCGAACCGCACGTCCTTTCGTTTCAATAAACGACCTGCCCTCACGCGACGCCCATGCCTGGCGGCCACCCCAGCGGTGCCGCGTCCTCGGGACACTCGCGTCACAGTCATCCGGTCCCCGGCGCTGCCGAGTCCGGGAACGCAATCCAGCGAGCCGCCCACCGATAGCGGATGCGCACAGGGATCGAGATACCAACGGGCTCCAGGCGCTCGCCTTTTCGAGCCGCCCCACACGCGGCCCTGCGTTCTGCCGCAACGCTCCTGTCCCCGCTGGCGCGACGTGACCAGCCCGCTGGGGCCTTTGACCCAACGCGGTTCGCGAACAGGTTCGAGCATCGCGATTCCACTCAGGCGATGATCCGCAGCATGTCGCGGTGGATGTCCTTCCAGTCCTTGGAGAGGTCGATGCTGCGTGCCTGGATCCGGTACCCCTCCAGACGGACCTTGGCGGAAACCGCCGCTCCCACGGTTGGATACAGTAGGATGCCTTCGTGCAAGGCTCCGGGCACCTCCGTGGCCTCCCGGTTCCTCAGGTAGGCCAGCAGCTGGTAGAGGTGGTCCGAGCGTAGCTTCCCGCCGTACGGGCCACCCAGGGCCTCGGGGTAGTACTTGGCATCCATGATGATCCGGCGGTCGTCCGCTTCGAGGATGGCGTCCGCCACCATCCGAGGCAGCTTCGACCGCTGGTCCTCGTGGGTGCCCTCCCGAGCCCACCGAATGGTTCGTCCACGCCTGTTCACGCCGTAGCGGTCCTGCTCGCGCCGGTAGAACTCGATCACGAAATCCTCGTACACCTTCCACATAACTGCGTCCGTCAAGCCGGCGAACCGGTGTTCCCCGGACCGTGGGTCGACCAGCAACAAGTCGTGAACCAACCGACACACGGACAACAAAAACCGGTAGTACCGCCGGTTGCCGTCCAGTTGCACCTGGTCGAACAGGCGCCGCGTCACCCGCACGACCGTCACGCCGGCGAGCTTCTCGTAGGCGCTTCGGACACTCGCCCGCACATCGCGATCCAGATCCCGAACACGCAGCAGCGCGGACAGGGTGGACCGCAGGATCCGGTTGTGCGGCACGTCGAGAGTCAACTCCTCGAAGGCGCACGCGACCCGGCCGCGGCTGCGCAACGCCCGCTTCACCGTCCCGCCGACATCCACCTTCCCCCGGATGCCCGCAAGATCCTCCTGCACGTCCCGATACCCGCGATCAATCCCTTGTCTGACCAGCCGGAACGTGCCCTGGACCAACACCGTGGCCAGCAGATCCTGCACCCGCTCCAGTTCGTCCAAAGCGTCCACCCCTACAAGGTCGCGCTCCTCGACGTGACGCCAGGCATAGCACAGCAGGTAGTAGACGTTCGAGATCGGGATCCGCTCAGCGCTCAACGGCGTAGCTTCTCCAGCAGCTCGTCGACGTGCTCCGGCTTGTCGAACCAATACTCACGAAGCAACGGAGCGATTTGCGTCTCCACGGTGTTCAGGTACCACTCCTCGTCCGCCGACTCTTCGGGCACGAAGTAGCTGTGGCCGATCTCGAATCCGGGGCCCAGGTCCTTGTCGCCGCGGATTCGTTCGTTGAGTTCCGACATGTTCCGCACGATCCGGTCCACCAGGCCCGTCTCCATGTCCGCTTCCAGCAGGTGTTCCCGGAACTGCCGCGTGCTGAAGGCGGGTTTGAGGGACTCGAAGGCGAACCGCCTCCGCAGCGCGTAGTCGACGATCGCCAGCGAACGGTCCGCCGTGTTCATGAGCCCCAGCACGTGGACGTTCGGCGGGATGGCGAACCGCTCCCCCGTCGGGCTGTACGTCAACGGAATGGCGAAGTCCCGGCCCCGCTTGTCGGCCTCGAGGAGCATCAGCAGCTCCCCGAAAATCCGCGAGAGGTTCCCGCGGTTGATCTCGTCGATGATGAAGACGTAGGGCCTGTCGCCATCGGCCTCCGCACGCTTGCAGAACTCGAGGAAGACGCCCGAACGGAGTGTGAAGCCACCCGTCTCGGTTGGACGCCAGCCTTGAACGAAGTCCTCGTAGGCGTACGACTGGTGGAACTGGACCATCTCGGTCGCGCTCAAGTCCTTGCAGCCCATGAGGCACCATGCGAGCCGCCGCGCGATGAACGTCTTGCCGACCCCCGGCGGCCCTTGGAGGATCAGGTTCTTCCGCAGCGCGATGGCGTCGACCATGCGCCCCAACTGGACCTCGTCCATGAAGAGATCGCTCGACGCTTCCGCCAGATCGTACGACTCCTGACCCGCGCCATCGTCTTCCGGCCCGCTGCTGCCCGTCCCGGCGTCGATCGACTCGAACACGTGGCGCAGCCAGTACTTGTACGGGGTGAAACGGGTCAGCGCCTTGGTCGTGATCTGGCTTTTGAGCTCGACCGCCTCGTCGCAAGGATGCCATTCCACCGAGCGCATGTTCAGGTATTCAGCGCGTTCCGGGTCGTGGACGTAGTCGCCGGTGACCTTCCCCCAACCGAGGATCGCACTTCGCCCCCTTTTGGCCAGCACGATGTCACCGACTGCCACCTCGTGAACGAACTCCCAGGCCGCGAGCGACTGCATGGTGGGATTCTCCCCCGCGCCGTTTGCGATCAACGCGGCGTGGATGGCTTCCCGCGACTCGTACTCAGCCAGATCCCCGAGATAGTCCCAACCGATCGCTGCAACGCCGGCTTCAAGGAATTCCGCCCACAGTCGCGCCCCCTCGCCGGGCGCGATCACCCAGACATCGACAGTACCGAAGCGATCTGCGTACCACCCGTCGTCGTCCGCTTCACCGTCTTCGCCCGGCCCGCCGTCCGTACCACCTTCCTGCACTCCAGCCTGCCAGACGCTGCGCACGCCCTCGTCGTAGAAGCTGACTTCCTCGCCGGGTCGCTCTTCCGTCAGCCGTGTCCGCACCTCTAGCAGCGCCTTGTCCAGACCGATCAGGTCGACGTCGCCAGAATCAAGGAGCCCATCGGACTCGCCCCCGTACGCCCTGACGATGTCCTGCTTGTGCTGCGGCGCCATGATCGGTTCGAACTCGTCCGGAAACAGCAGGTACAGCAGGGCATGCCGAATCTGACGACGGCGGTCCCCCTGTCCGTCGAGAAACTCCGCGAAGCGCCATGGATCGCCCAGCAGTGACTCTCGTTCGTCCGCAGACCGTGCACACCAGTCCAACATCGTGCCCACGACGAATCGGTACTCGCGCCATTGGTGGCCCGAGTAGCCCCGGCCCGGGTGGACGATGCCCTTGTCGAGGACGTCCGACGCCAAAGCCCAGTGGCCTTCGGGCAACGCGGTTTCCGACCATTCCCAGACCGTCCTGATCCGGTCCAACTTGGTCACGCCTCTGACCGAATTCACGATCAGGTAGTACGCCCACGTCATTTCCGCCCACAGCCGCTTGGCCTCGGGCGGCGCCGGCGTAAGCTGGTTCCGGAGCTTCTCCAGGAACGACCGGTTCTTGCTCTCATCCGGCTGCTCCACGAAGTACGTCTGCAATTCGCCGAAATGCTCGCTGGTCCAGAGCCTTTCTTCGCCGAAGAGCGAGCGGCCGTCGCCCAGACACCTTTGTTTCCACCGCTCGGCAGCATCGAGTACCGCTGCGGCCCTTGAAGTGCGACTCATGCACCCCCCTCAAATCGTCGGGGAGGTTCCGAGATTGATGCGGTGAAGTCAATGCGACGCAGTCAATTCTCAGACCTATGTCGCCGGTCAAGCGCCCCTCTCGCCAATAGAACCCAATGATGCGACCGGTGCGATTCCACGATTCGCCGTCAGCGACCAAGCACCCAGCATCTCGCTCAGTGGAGTGGCAGACTGCCACCGGGCTTCGTTCCGCACGCCGTCTTGGGCGAAGAACCCGAAACGTGCAGCCAGCCGCGCTGTCGCCGGAAACGCGCCCGTAAGGCCAACGGTGGCTGGTACGCGAGCTGCCAGCCGTGCCTCGACCGCCGGGCCGCCAGTTGCCGCAGAAGACGCGCGGCGCTCGTCGCGGAAGGCGGCTGTCGGCGCTGCGCGTACCGCAAGCGGCTGGAGGGCGATTTCCTCTGCGCGCGGTGCCGCGACGCCCGTGACATCGAGCGCGCGCAGAAGCGCCAGGACGTCCTGGACGCCGCCGTCATCGACGAGTTCGCGGCCACGCCCGACAAGGTGCACAAGGCGAGCAATCTCGACGGCGGGATATCGCCCTGGAACGCCAGGCGGAAGAAGGAACCGAGCGCCGCATACTGGTCGCCGCTGCCCGATCCCGAGCCAAAGTCCGAGCAGCTCTGGCGCACCTCTCTCACCGATTCGGGTTGGCGCTACTCCCGCAGTTGATCCCGCCTGTCGCCGCCGGGGCGCGCCACGCCGCGTCCCGGTTCGGCACACTTCAGCTACCTGCGTACTGGGCCACTACCGCAATTCTGTCGTGCCCTAGCTCGCGGGCGATGGTCCTGCGCGCCTCCCTGTCGATCCTCCGCCGCGCCCCGGTCAGCGACCGCCGCGACGGTCCCCCGGCAGCCGGCGACTTCCACCCGGTGATCTCCTCGTAGCGACGCTGCGCATAGCCGTGCCTCAGACCGTGCATCCGGTACAGACCCGCCTCGCGGGTCCGGTTCTCGTAGACTTTCAGCTGCTGTTTTTAGTTGCGGTCCGGCGGGATCAGCGCGCCGCCTCCGGCCAGCCTGCGCGCCTCGTCGAGCAGGCGGCGCTGGCTGTCCTTCAGAACCGGCACCTCGCGCGGGCGACCGCCCTTGGTGGTCGAGCCCTTCAGCCGGATGCGGTCGCCCCGGTCGTCCCTCGAGGGCGTGAACTTGATCGCCTCCTCGCGGCGCAAGCCGAACTCCGCCTCCATCCGCAGCGCCATGACGACGTGCTCATCCTTCACCAGCGCCAGCTTCTCCGGGTCGAGCACAACGCTCTTGTCCTCGTTGGTCACGTACTCGCGATTGGCGATGCCGAGCTCCCCGTTGGAGGGCACTACCCCCGGTCGGCCGATACGCTCCGCCCACCAGCGCATGTGCGCCGTGCGGTTCTTCATCGTGCCGATCGAGCGCCCCTGGCGCTTCCACTCCTTGACCAGCGCCACGACGTGCTTGCGCCGGAGCCCGGTGGCCTTGAGCCCCTTGAAGCCGAGATCGTGCAGCGCGTCCGCGATCTGCGCCAGCGCGTAGGAGCGCACCGTCCGCGTGCCGTGGGAGCCGTCGTCGTGCGCCGCCTGCAGGCGCTTCAGGTCGTAGTTCAGGTCACGCATCGCAGACGATATACGCCTGCCCGCGCACCGGGTCTACGACCCCGTGTTTAGCAGTCCGCTAAGCGGGAGACCGCTCGGAACGCCGTGCGCCGGAGCAGCACCGATTGCGCCTCTGGAGTTATTTTCAGCGGGTGCCGGAGGGAAGCTGCCGCGCCCGGCGCCGCGTCTGCGGGCCGGGCCGGCGTGCGAGGTCAGTTTTGCTGGGCGATCCGCCGTCCCTCGACGAGGACATTGCGGACCCGCATTTCTGCGCAAGGCCCGAAGATGCAGTTGCCGTGCCGTCGCATGCGGCGGCCGCGGCGTGTCTTGCGACATGGGCCGGCGGCCTCTTGTTCGGCGCCAACGGTGCCGCGGCTGCGGTGTTTTTCAACCACCCACGCCAAGGATGCCTCCCCGGCCGCCGCGACCGCCTCGGTCGCCGCGACAGTGTCGGCCTCGATCAAGGACAGTAACGTGTCCCGTCGTGCCCCGCGAACCATCGGAAGGTCTCGCGAAGCCGCCGCGCTGCCGCGTTCGGGATGTTGGTCTATGCCGCCCGTCAAAGTAGCGGCGCATCCCGATCCGCTCCCGCCGCCCCACAGAGCGACGTAGCGAATCCGTGCCCGAATGCCGGTGCATCTCCCCGGCGAACTCCGGAATGCGCTAGCATCCCGGAAGCGGCACCTGGACGCTGGTGGCCATGCCTGACCGCCGCGCCCTCACGCAGGATTTCCGCCTGCCGTCCGGTTTCCCGGTCTGCCGGAGTCCCCTCCGACCATGCCGCACAAGGGCGGCTCAAAGATGGCTCCAGAATAGCATCTGGCACCAAAACGGCACCAGAAGAGAATTCTTATCAGCCCCGCCGCCTCTGGCCGCAACGCCGATTTGGCGCGCTGTCACTACCTACTTCCCCGGCCAACCAACTTCGTCGGCGCTATACGCGAGACTTCTTGCGACCGGCCGCAGAGGTAGTGACAGCGCACCCTGCTAGGCCATCGTACGCAGGGACGTCTCTGCAATCTTTGGCCATCACGACGGCTTCTCCCAGTCCGCCCGGTAGCGGTCAGCCAGCCCGAGCAAAAAGCACATTGTCTGCAGTCCACCAATCAACTCCACGCCATTCGCTGCCGCTTCCTCCCGTGCCGCCTCCGTAAAGCCGGACGCCGAGCTGATCACGTACTTGGTCGCGGTGCTACCTTGCCATTCCGCCCAACGCTTGATCTGCGCGACCGCCCTCGCGTCGCCCTTGTCGATCCCCTGCTTCCACTTGACCTGTACGGCAATCTCCGCGGGAAGAAACGGTCCGTGCCGACTGGGCGGCGGCGACACCACCATGTCCATGTCGCTCCCCTCGCCGTCGTAGCGCCTGTAGGTCTCTTTGACCTCGTAGCCCTGGTCGATGAACCGCTGCCGAACCGCGTTCTCGAACAGCGTTCCGTTCCAGCCCGCCACCGTCTTCGCGAACAACTCAGCAGCGGCCCGGAACGCGTCGTCCATTGCCGCCGCGACCAGACTCTCTTGCGGCTTCTCGGCCACGCTCCCCGGGATTTCCAGCAACCGTCGCGCCGCCTTGACCTGCTCCGCGCCGACGCAAAACGACACCGCCGGACGATGGTTCGCCCTCGCGAAAAGCGCAGACACGAGGAACGCGTGTTCGTTGGCCCGATGGGCGAACGTCCGCACGCTCTCCGGATAGACCGGGACGACGTGCCTGAAGTCCTGGATGCCCCTGCCGGTTTCGAACTTGTAGCGACCGCTCACCCGCGCGACGGTGAACCGGTCCCAAGCCGGCATCTTTGGCATCGCGACGATGTCGCCGTCGTCCAGTTCCAGCATTCGGCTCAGGATGGCAAAGCGCATGGGACTCGGTTCGCCCCAGTCGGTTTGTTCCCGGTAGGCCGCCTCCCAATCCCGCTTGTCGACCGCCGCGCCGTTGTCGCTGCGGAGACCCAGTCCAGGCGCACCCCATCCCTGCCGTAGCCGTCCGCTGACCACTTCGTCGTACAGCCAACGGTTTCCCTCGTCAGTGCGGAAGATCGTGAACCATTCGCGCTCTTTGCTCGTCGGTGTAGTCATTGCAGAACCTCCTTGGTGTCGTTCCAGTTGCATGACGCGGCACATGCCGCTTCTAGAACGTCGTAGCAACGCAAAACACCCTTTTTCTCGGGCGCACCACTGTCGGCTAGACCTTCCGAACCGTCCGACGATTGGTCGCTAGTTCCCTACCGCGGATGCTCCTTCCGCCTGGAGGAGGTCGTGAGGGCCATCGGCAATGACGGGCGCGCGCGCATTAACCCAACCCGCGACACGCTCGCATACTCACGGAGCGAGCGCCGGATCTGCCGTCTGCTACTTCGCGAAGCCCCAACATCGTCACCTCAATTCTCGTTCGCCTTGCCGCTCCCAAATCGTCGTCCAATTGCCGGTCCGTTCGCTCACTAGGACGACCTTGCTCCAAACCCCGACATCTTCGTTGGCGACGCCTACGGACTCTCGGATCGACTGCCACTCGCGTTCGTCTAGCCCGGAGTGCACCCACACGACCTCGTCGTCGAGAGCGAGCCACCATTGCCCCTGAAAACTGCGCGCACTTGGCGAGGACGTGACCTTGGCGGCTTTCCTGCGAACCTCCTCCGCGATCCGCTCGGAGGCCGCACCTACCACGTAGTACGCACCGTCTTCGTTGACGAACGGTAGACTCCCGTCGTTTCCTGCCGGGAAGTACTCGACCACCACGCCATCGCCGACTCGCAACCTCTCTTCGATGAGTTGGAGGCTTCCGCCGCCGCTCGCCCTCATCAAAGCTGTCCTGAGACGCCGCTTCCAATCGCCGTTCCGCCTCGGGGGCTTCGGCTGGTCGGGGTCATATGAACAAACCACATGCCACCGCGGTGCCCGTGGGTCATCCTTCACCGATTGGACCACGGCGCACAATTCCCGTTCGAACGCAATGCGGTACTTCTCGGGCCACCCACTCTCGAGTGCCATCTTCGTTACTTCCACGGCGACGCAACAGCCGTGAAAACGAGCAAGGAAGTCGGGAGGCCCTTCGCCTTCGTCGCCGACAAAGCGCACGTCCGTAATCCCTGGTCGACGACGCAACCACTGTTCGACTCCAACCTCGCTACCTTTCGGCCCCCTGCCCACACTCACTCCGAAGTCAGACCTTCGGCCCGACCTTCGCGAGAATCTGCGTCCGTGTGTCGGCACCGTCGACTAGCTTCTCCGCAATCAGGAACAGGCACGTCCCGTCGCTCTTTCGTTCCCACAATTCGCCAATGGTCCGCTTCTCGGCGGTGTCGGGACCTTCCGCGATGTGCGACCCCTTGTACTCCACCACCATCAACCGACCGTCTTCCAGCAGCGCCACGAAGTCCGGGTAGAACTTGCCCCTCGCGGTGGGCAGCCAGAATGACGCGGGGTGCCTAGCGACATTCCTGACCCAGAACTTCACGCTGGTCAGGCTGTCGATCGCCTGGGCGCAACGGAATTCCTCGCCGTCCTCAGCGCCATCAAAGGCCGGAACCCGGTCCGGGCCGAGAAAGTGCCGCGTCGGCTTCCAACTTCCACGATAGCGCCGCTGGTCCCGATACATCCCGTCCTCGAACACGAAGGTGTGCTCGAACGAGACTTCCGTCTTGGCTCCCGGTGCCAGCAACTGCCGCTGATAGACCCCGGCTCGCTCTCGACGGCGGGCCGCAGCGATCTTCTCCCGCACCTTACGCGCAAGGATGAACTTGCAACGCATCAACGCGGCGATGTGCATCCCGCGCACCTCGACCAGATGACTCACGAGGCGACTGAGCCAGCCCAGCATCTCGCCTTGAGCGATGTCCGGCTGCCGCAATTGGCGGTCGAGCCACAGCACTAGGGCTTGCTGTGTCCATCCCTCGACCTGCACGTCCAACTGCAATTGCTCCACCTCGGTCGCGAACTGGTAGGAGATGCGGTTTCCGTCCAGATCGATCTCAAAGCTGCGGGCGGTGGTGCGGATCTCGAACTCGCCCTTGCCCAGTCTCCACGGATGATCGAGAAGCGACCAGTCGTGGTACTCCATCAACACGTCGGTGTCAGCGAATGTCAACGTGTCCTGAACCTCCGACATCAGACGGGGAACGAGAATGGTCTCGCCCATTCCTGCAGGGGAGACAATTTGCTGCGTCTGTGCTCTATACGCCGCCACGGCCTTGGCAAACTCGCCACGTTCGCGTTCAGGCAGCGATGCGAAGATCCTCGTTTCGAGCTGCGCATCGAAGTGGCCAACAACGACGATTTCGACCTTATCGCCTGGGCTCTCACGAATCGCAACGCCGTCACGCACCTCTAGGTCTGACGTCACCCTCGGATCAACAGGGATCGTGTATCTGAACGTAGGCTCGGATACGTCCTGTTGAGAGAACAGATCATCCTCGATACCCAGTTCCCGTTGCGTTGGCTCGATGCTGTCGCGCGCTTCGTCCTCGTCAAAACCCATCTGAACCAGCTTGTCGACGAGCGCTCGCGCGGCTTCACCGAAGGAGGGCTCCGAGAGATAGGCGTAGGCCCTGTTCAGTTCATCCATCTCGCGACGCTTCGCATAAGGCATCCGCAACACTCGCCCAAGCAACTGCTCGACGTCCACCGCGCTCCGGATCCGCGACACCGAACAGAACACGTAGGCGAAGGAACAGTCCCAACCCTCCTTCAGCGCTTCGACTGTGATGACATGCTCGATCGGGCAGCCCGGATCGAACAGGTCGATTCCATCGAGTTCGCGCTGGTCGCCTGTGGCCACAGCGATGCGTTCGCCCGGTATCTGCTCAACCTCATTCAGGTGGCGCTTCAGAGCGGCGACCGTAACCTCCTCGTTCCTTTTTTCCGCCTGGAAAAGAACGATCGGGCGGATGCCGTCGCGATCATGCGCCGCCGCCTCCGCCAATGCCTTTCGCGCAGCGACTGCCCCATTCACCGCCTCCTGCCACGTGTCGTGTTCCGAGAGCATCACCGGCAGCTTGACCATCTCTTCCGCCTTCAACTCGGTCGCCGACACGTTGTGGAGGATGTTCGAGTTCACCCGCGGTGTCGCGCTGAACTCAACGACGGCACAAGGGTTCACCCGTGCCTGCATCTCTCGCGTCAGCCCGGTCACAGCGTTGTGGGCTTCGTCGACGATCATCAATGGCCGATGAAGATGCATGAGGTTCGCGAACGAGTACTTCGGGCCGCCACCCCCAGCCAGCAACTCCAGCCCTGCAGCATTCGCCAGTTGCGTGAAGTGCGGTTCCATATCCTCGTTGTGTGCGTAGACCCGGCGACCTTCCGTGCTCTTGACACGCAGAGTCTGGATCGTTCCGACGACGATGCAGCATTGCCCACGCACGTCGTGCGCACGAATGGTGGCAAAGTCCGCGATGTCGAACACGCGCACGCGCCCATCAAACGCTTCATCAAGCACCTGTCGGTACGGATGGCGCGGATTCTTCAACGCCTCTGCTGTCTGCTGCCGAATCGTCTTCGTCGGAACCAGCCATAGCGCCATCAGCCAGTCCTTCTCGATCCAGGCGTCGCGGGCTAGGGCGACTGCATGCGCCGCGAGGATCGTCTTGCCGCCACCTGTCGGTAAGCGTAGACAGACGTATGGGACCTCAGGTAAGCCCGACAATGGCCGGTAGTTGCCACCATAGCTACCAAGGCGCCCGGCCTGCTCTGGCTCTCGCGTCACGGTTTCATAGGAGTTCTTTGGCCCGCCGATCCGTGCCTCCTCGAAGAAGCGGCGAAGGACGTCGAGTGTCTCGGTCTGATATCGCTTAAGGTCCACGCCGCCTCAGGCCCGTGACTCAATGTCGTAGGGCGTCTGTTTGAAGACGATGCCCTCGCCCTCAAGTGTCTCCGTCGCCAGGCGCGACTGCTCACCGTACACCGTTAGCGGCCCGGCGAATCCCTGCTCAGTTTCGGCGGCCTTCTCGCGGATCAGGGCGAGCGTTCCTCGCGTAAGCACGTTCCCGCCGTCCTCGCGCCTGTCCCCGAGCACTCCGTTGTAAAGCAGCGCCCATGCCCTCCCATCGTGAATTCCAAGCAGCGGGGAGCAGCCGTCACCATCCCACGGGGTCCCGGTCTCCGAAAACCACACGTGAGCAGCGAGTGCCGAGAACTGGATGTCGGGACGAATCCGCCCATCCGCGTCGAACGCAGGCGGCCCGAGCCTGTAGAACCGAAATCCGCCGCCGCCTTTCCACCCCACGCGTTCGGAAATACCACCCTCGTCGCCGTCGATTACCTTCTGCAGACGAGGAGCGCAATGCGTGACTGCGTGCTCCCCCATCTCCACCCCGATCCAGCGCCGTCCCATCTTGTGTGCAACAGCCGCCGTTGTCCCTGACCCGAGGAAGGAATCGAGAACTAGATCGCCGGCATTCGTGGCGATGTGGACCACGCGTTCTATCAGCGCCTCGGGTTTTGGCGTCGAGAACGGCGTTTCGCCCTCAAAGAGGCTCACGACTTCGCTCTTGGCCGTCCCTGTGGTTCCGACTTCCTTGTGTGACCAATGAGTTGACGGTACTAGCCCACTCTGGACCTCCGACAGGAAGCTCTTAAGCCGCGGGGCGTTGTTCCCGTTCTCCCCGAACCAGATCCGGTCTTCGGCACACATCTCGAGGAACCGATCCTCCGTGTACAGCCAGCATCTTCCTGGCGGCGGGTCGAGTTCGCGGCCTGAAGGCAACGTGATGGTGAAGAACTGCTCGCGCCTTCGTCCCTTTTCAGCCTTCGCGTGGATGGGCAGCGACGCCCACCTACCGCGTGGGTCTCCATCAGGATTCTTGAACCTCTGGAGCTGCTCTTCGGACTTCGGCAACGGATTCCTGATCTCACGCCAAATCGCACGGTTCTTCGCATACACCAGGATGTTGTCATGGACGTTCGAGATGTCCGTTCGGTTCTCTCGCGTGTGCGTACGCTGCCACACGATGTCCGCCACGAAGGAACTTCGCCCCATCACCTCGTCCATCACGACCTTGAGGTAGTGTGCCTCGTTGTCGTCGATGGATACCCAGATCGATCCATCCTCGCTCAGGAGTTCGCGCAGTAGCTCCAACCTTGGCCACATCATGGCCAGCCAACGCGTGTGCTCGAGATTGTCGTCGTACTGCTCGAACGCCGACCGGGTGTTGTACGGCGGGTCGATATAGATGCACTTGACACGTCCAGCGTAGAACGGCAGCAGCGCTTTCAGGGCGTCGAGATTGTCGCCATGAATGAGCATGTTCGCCGTTTTGCCTTCGCCGCTCGAATGCTCCGCGACCTCCTCAAGTAAACGATACTCCACCCGGGTCGCCGCGCGGATGTCCGCCTCCCGTGTCAGCCAGTTCAAAGTCGGCATTCGTGGTCTCCCTCGTGCCAGTCCCCGGCAGGCAGGGACGCCCCCATCGCCTTAGTCAACGGATTGCCTGCACCTTCAGGTGCACGCCTTCCCGTTGCTGCAAACAGTCGATGATCTCGAAAAGGTTGCGCGCGTGAGGGTTGCCGGTCGCACTGAGCATGCGCATCAGACTCTTCGGCGACTTGTCCGTGAGTCCTCCGAGTTCGCCGAAGCCGATAGTGGCATTGACGTAGTCGCGCAGCAGCGATTTGCCTGTCTCCACGTCGCTGGACAAAAGGCAGTCCACCGCCTCCGTAAGGAGCGCCTCGCGGAATGCCGGGTCGCGCTGGAGCCGTTCCCGCACCGTCACCTTGAAATCCCGGGTCAATGCCATCGTCTTACTCCTCCTGCTGCCTGCGTCGGTAGTCGCGCCAAAGCCGCCTTGCCGTCTCAATGTCTGCCTGCTGGCGTCTCTTCGTACCGCCCCCGAGCAGCACGATCAACGTCGCGCCGTCCCGCCCGAAATAGACTCGATATCCCGGACCAGAGTCGATGCGGTATTCCAGGACTCCCGCTCCAACGCTCTTCGCATTGGACACCATGCCTCGTCCCATGCGGTCCAACGCCGCGGTAACCTTGATCGCGGCTTGTCCATCGAGGCGATTGAACCATCGTTCGAACGGACGGCGACCTTGGGCATCAACATACTCGGTGACTTGAACCACTGGCCAATGGTAACCGGCGCGTTACCTGATTGGTAGCCGGCGTTCGCTCAGTCGTCGCACACGACTGTCGGTGCAAGCGGAACGAGGGGGAGATGCTTCGCCGCTGACGATGAGTTCCGAGGCCAATCCCGCTCAGCCGCTCAGGTACTCCGCCCAAGACTCCATCAACCGTCGCCGCTTCTCGAAGAGATCACTGCGGGCATACGCTGCCTCGGCCTTGTCCTTGATCGTGTGCGCGAGCGCTGCCTCCATGACCGCGTGAGGCGTGTGCGTCCGTTCTGCGGCATAGTCCCGGAAGCTTGACCGAAAACCATGCGTCACCGCGTCGAACCCAAGCTCGCGAAGTAGCTTCGCGTGCGTGTTCTCGCTCAGCGGGCGGCCCTGACGGACGCCCGGAAACACCAACTCCGAGCCGTCTGACAGCCCCGCAGCCTCCGCCAGCACTTCGATGGCGCGTCGCGACAAGGGCACGCGATGCTCCCGGTTCGCCTTCATCCGCTCGGCCGGCACCGTCCAAGTCGCGGACGCGACGTCCATCTCGTCCCAGGTCGCCTTGCGCACCTCGGCCGACCGTGCCGCCGTCAGCACCAGGAACTCCAGCGCCAGCTTCGACGACGCGCTCGCTCGGTGGCTCGCCTTCACCTTCGCGAGGCAATCCGCCACCTCGTCGTAGGGAAGCGCGGGCATGGGCCGCCGCTTGGTCGCGTTGCGTGGCAGCGCCGCGTCCACCACGATGCCAGCCGGATCGTCGGTGCGGTAACCCTGCGCAACCGACCAACGGCAGATCGCCGAGATGCGCTGTTTAACGCGCCGCGCCGTCTCGCGCTTGTCGTTCCAGATCGGCAGTAGCACGGCCATGACGTGCCCGGGCGTGATTTCCGACATCGGCAGTTCGCCAATGCTCGGATATGCGTAGGTCTCGAGACTTGCCCGCCACTGTAGCCCCGACTTGGGACTGCGCCAGGTAGGCGTGTGCATGGCGATCACAGCCTCCGCCGCTTCGGCGAACGTCGGCGCAAGCACCGCCTTGCCGTTCTCCTTCCGCGGGTCACCGCCCGCCTTGGCGATCTTCCAACGCTCGAAAGCGGTGACGCGCGCCTCCGCCAAGCCCACCGCCGGGTAGTGGCCGATTGAGTTGTCCGTCCGGAGGCCCTGGATGTTCAGCCGCTGGATCCAGGACTTCGCGCCCCTCGGCGACACCCGGAGGTACAATCCGTGCTCATCAGTCAGCTTCGCGGGACCCTTCGCCGTCTCAATCCTTCGCGCCGTGAGTTTTGCCAAAGTCGTACCCAAATCAGCGCCAGTTTGGGGGAAGCCATGTGACAGGTCAAGCGTATTCGTGAGACTTAATATGGTCCATTTATCAGTATGTTAACGTTACTTGACGGGGCCGAGGGATGCTCAGTGAAAAGTGTCAGTGACGGACTCCCTCTCCGCCAGGTGTCAACGCGCGCAGGCTTGCACCTTCTAATATCGAGTCATGCTTCCGCGTACAGGGCTACCGGTGCGCGGCTCAACCAGTAGGCGCCCGGCGACGCGGTTTGGCTGACAGGTGCCTCGGAGGAACGCCTTGCCATCGTCGTCGCCGAGGAACCTTGACAGTCCATGGTCCTGTCGACCGCAACCCGGCATCATCGGGAGGCGAACCGGCCAGACCTTGCGCTCAAGCTGTATCGTTGCCTACTCGCCGAGCGCTTTCAGACGGGGCCCGTCGCAACACAGGGTTCGGCGAAGGTGGAACATCAATGATTCTCGACGACAAACTCGACGCCGGCGACGTCATCGTGCTCGATGGCGCGATCGGCTCGGAAATCGACCGCATCGGCGGGAAGATGGATAAAGCCGCGTGGTGCGGGTTGGCGAACCTGACGGATCCCGACACGGTTCGGCGCGTACACGAGTCCTATCTCGAAGCGGGCGCCGACGTGATCACCGCCAACACGTTCGCGAGCTGCCGACATGTGATGGAGGCCGTTGGCTACGGTGACCAGACCGTGTCCAACATCCGGCGCGCGGTCGAACTCGCACGCGAAGCCTTGGATCGAGTGGCGCCCGACCGGCCGGTGGCTGTCGCGGGCTCGATGTCGAACCACGTCGCGTGGCTGCCCGGAACCGTTGGACCCGATCCCGCATACGAGCCTTCTCCGCAACAACAGGCCGCGAACTACCGGGAAATGGCGGACGTCCTCGCCGAAGCGGGCTGCGACCTCCTCGTGATGGAAATGATGACGGACATCGAGAATGCGAGCCGGACGATGGAGGCCGCAGTGGCCACTGGTCTGCCGGTGTGGACGGGCATCAGCACCAGTCGGGGTCCCGACGACCAGATGGTCGGTTGGAACATCGTATGGGAGGAGGCGGATGGCCGAGTTTCGGAAGACTACGAGCAAGGCGCCACCAAACCGCTGGAGACGATCATCGACGCGCTGTGCGCACTCGGCCCCCAGGCCGTCGGCATCATGCACAGTTCAATGCCATCCACGACCCTTGGGCTCGAGGTCGTCTTCGACCGCTGGAGCGGCCCGGTCATGGCCTATCCGGAAGCGACCGGTTTCGATGCCGAGACCCGTCAGCACCGGGGCACCGTGCCACCGGATGAGTACGCCGGCTACTGCCGGGGCTGGGTCGACGGTGGTGTTCAGATCATTGGTGGCTGCTGCGGGACCACCGTCCACCACATTCGCGCGATGGTGGACCAGCTCCCGGCACGGCCTGGATCTCGCCCCGGTCCAACCTCCTAGCGCGAGCACAGTTAATCCGGAAATTGCACCGGCCCGCTTGTGCGTTGGGCGCAAGTCATTGACGCCCCATAGCTCTCGTCAATACGGGGCTGCCGCGCGCGGGGGTTCGCGGCTGACGCCATCGTTGATGCTCCAAGCGCTGGCGTAGAGGTCCAGTCCGAGTTTGCGCGCCACCGCCAGGGATTCCTTGTTATCCCACGACGTGCTGTACAGCGGCGTCCTGGCGGACGCGCGCACGGCGAGCGCCCAGGCCGAGGTCACGCGCGCGGCAAGTCCGCGACCACGAAACTCGGACGCCGTCTCCAGCCCGGCCTCGGCGGCCTGTGCGGAACTCCTCGCGCAGCAGCACACGCTAACGGCGCTTCCGTCCTGTTCGACGGCTGCAATAGGCATGCGGCCGGCCACCTCTTCCTCACGCCAGTCCGGGAAGTGCGTGAGCAGTCGATCGACGTCGTCGACGAAGACGACGCCGGCTTGTTCCGTGACAGAAGCGGGGAAGTCGAACGCCGGTCCGCTCACCACCTCCCCCTCGACGAGAGATCGGTAGCGGCGTTCATGCACGGGAGGCGCACGGAACTCGGTGCCGGCCGGCTCAGCCCGGGCCAAGTTCGCCAACTCAAGTGCAATGTGGGTGGGCGTATCGCGACGTACTGCCCACGCGCAGTCGACGCGGCCCCGCGCGAGCCAGAACACCGGGCCGCGCATGCTGACGGGTTCGCGCGTACATGCGATCCGTCCCTCGGCGTCCAACCGGAACAACGTTTGCATGTGCAACTGCGGGGTGGCCATCCGCTCATCCTGAACGGTTTTCCGCGGGCGCTCCAATCGGCTTGTAGGTGTCGGACTCTCTCTCCGCCATATCTTGTCAATTGGCAATCTTGCCCTCACAGGTCCCGCGCAACCCGAAACCCGATCACCACGTCGCGGCCACCGACTTTGACCCGCCGCCGAATCCAGTTTGTTGGTGGCGGCCCGAAACTGCGGCTGGCGGCGCGCAAGTCTCGCGGTGTGACGCCCGTCCGGAAGCCTTCGGCGTCGCTGGCCCAATGGCCGCCGCGCAGCACGTATCGATCACAATTGCCGGACCGCCACGCACTGCCATCCGTGGGAGCCCCGGCGTAGTTGGCGTTCCAGCAGTCCGCACACCACTCGGCGACGTTGCCGAACATGTCATGAAGCCCGAACGGATTGGGTGGATAGCTGCCGACTGCCACCGGCCTGCCGACGAAGTACCGGCCGTAGTTGGCTTGGTCCTGTGACACGGTGTTGCCAGTGTAGTAGGGAGTCGTCGTGCCCGCCCGCGCGGCGTACTCCCATTCGGCCTCGCTCGGCAGACGGTATCGATTCCCGGTTTTCTGGGAGAGCCACGCCAGATAGGGCTCGATGTCGCTGGGATCGACGCGCGTCACCGGATACTGCGGATGACCCCAATCGCGGCCGAAGAATCGACGCTTCGGTCGGTAGCCGTTGCAGCCGCCGTCCTCGACGCAGGCTTCCCACTCGGCGAACGTCACCTCGTAGACGCCCAACGCGAAGGCTTGACCGATCGTCACCCGGTGTACGGGACCTTCGCTCGGTCGTCGGCCCTCCTCGGTATCGGGCGAACCCATGAGATAGGTGCCTGGTGGCAAAACGACCATTTCGGGACACGCGGGGCAGTCCCGAAAGCGCGTGCCGGGGGTGTGGTGGGTATTCAAACCGTCCTCCGGATTCTGAGCCAATGCCGGCACCGAGAGCATCGCTCCCGCAACCAGTTGGACTGTGAGTGCACCGCTCGCAACGAGCCTGGCCGACAGAGTCGTCGCGATTCTCGGACTTCCGCCGATTGCCGGCCTTCGGGGTCGGACGCCGCTGGGAGTCCCGGCTGACGCGGCAGGTGGCTGCATGTCAAGTCTCAATCGACCACGGACGACGCCAACCTTGCCGCTTGAACTGACATTTGCAACCTGCAACGCCGAAGTATCGGCGCTCGGACCAACCGGTACTGCTGGACAGGACTCACGATCAAGGCGGCGGGATGCGCTCGCCTCAGCCGCCATCTGGTCCGTACGTCACCGCCAATCCTCGATGTCTAGATCGGGGACACGGCCAAACTCGCGTGTGTTGTTCGTTACGAGAGTCCCACCAAGCGCTCGGGCATGCGCGGCGATCAGCAGATCGTTCTGGCCGATGGGACGACCGATCCGCTCAAGTTCCGAACGGATCGTTCCATAGTGTGTGTCTACTGGCTCATCGAGCGGCACCGTTTCGATTGCAGACAGAACGGCGTCGAGTTGCTTCCTAAAACGCGAGGAGCGGCTACGCGCAGCGCTGTATTGCAGTTCGGCGGCTACGATGACGCTGATACTGAAGGATCCTTGCTCCAGCGCGGTGACGCGACCACCAACGCTTCCATTCGGCTGACGAACCAAGTCACACACGACGTTCGTGTCCAGCATGTATCCCCTACCCCTGGATCTCCTGCCCCTCGGCCATCAACCGATCCTCCTCGGTCTGGTACTGCGGGGTCGTGGTCCGGGGACTGCGGAGGTCCAGCTTGCCCTTCTCCCTTGCATGGACCATGTCCCATCCTTGGCGCCATTCGTAGGACAGGAGCTCCACGCCGGGAGAGGTCATCTCGTCGAATCCCCTTAGCGCTTCGGCTACCACGTCGAACTGGTTTTGCCGGTCCCTGAACCGGCCGGACTCGAATCCAAGGGGATAGTTGACGAACTTCGCTCGGGGCGGCTTACCGGCCCGGAGGATGTCCAAAGCACTACCTAGGATCAGTGTCGGCAGACCCATCGCTTCGAAATGCCTTGCGACCAGACACACCGTCTGGTGACACACAGGTCACAGCGGTACGAGGAGCAGGAGGTCCACATCCTCCTTGTCGATGGCTTGCGTGAGGCGCGGGATGAGTTCCGCGATCACGCGCTTCTGGGAATAGATCCCGCCCATGCACGAGTAGTAGTTGTCGGCAAGCTCGCCGATGACGCCGTCGGCGCTCAGGCTCCGGAGCACCTCCGAGGGGAAAACCGTCGCCGGATCCTGGCGGGCTTCAACGAGGTAGTTTTCCATGATGTGCGAGAAGCGAATCTTGTCCATGGGCGTGTCTTTGGGGATCGCCCGGACGCCCGTGTCGTCCTTGTAGTAATAGGCGACCTGGCCCTGCACGTAGGCACCCGCCGTCGAGATCATTCCGAGCCTTGATTCGGCCAGCGGTTTGGACGGGGTAACAAATGCGGGCTCGGTCTCTGCATCGAACCACCGATACGGTTCGAACCCGAGCTTCTCGTAGCTCTCCCGGGTCCGGCGGATGTACTCGGTCGGTTCCGGTCTCATCGTGCTCACCTTGGGCCGTTCAGTCGTGAAACACCGCGGCGTTCCGCGGAGATCACGTTGGTATTGAAACCCAACCAGTGCATCCGGCCATGATAGCGGGCATGTTCCACTTTCAGACACCGATCGACGACGACATGCAGCCCGCCCTGCTCGGCGAGCGCGATGCCTTGTTCGCTGATGACCCCATACTGAAGCCAGAGATAGCCGGCACCGATATCGAGCGCCTGTTGGGCAATCTCCGGTACTGCTTCCGGTGCACGGAACACGTCCACGACCCCAACGGGTCCAGGAATGTCGGTGAGGCTCGGGTAGCACTCGCAACCTAGGATGGAAGTTTCGCGGGGATTGACCGGCACGATGTCATAGCCGTGCCGCTTGAGGTAGAAACCAACGAAATGGCTCGCCCGCAGTTCGTTCGCCGATAGACCGACGACGGCGATGCGCTTTTCGTCGAGCGCGGCCCTGATGACTTGCGGGTTCTGATAGGTGGCCAGTTCCATCGTCCTCAACTTACTGCCACGAGGCCCTGGTCGAGATCCCAGATGAGATCGTCCACGTCCTCGATGCCAACGGATAGACGAACCGTGCCGGGACCAATACCGGCGGCGGCCAGTTCGTCGTCACTCAGTTGCCGATGGGTGGTCGTTGCGGGGTGAATCACCAAGCTTTTCGCATCGCCGACGTTCGCAAGGTGGGAGAAGAGCGTCAAGGCCCGGATGAAATTCCGACCGTCCTCCCGACCCCCGGCAAGATCGAAGCAGAATACCGCGCCCGCACCACCAGGCAGGTACTTTTGCACCAACCCTGCGTACCGGCTGTCCGGCAACCCGGGATAGCTGACCGCGAGCACCTTCTCATGTTGCGAGAGATGCTCCGCGATGGCACGCGCGTTCTGAACATGCTGACGCATCCGCAGCGGCAGCGTCTCGATGCCTTGGGCGAACAGAAAGGCGTTGAACGGGCTCATGGCCGCGCCGAGATCGCGCAGGGTTTCCGCGCGCAGTTTCATCAGGTAGCCGTAGACGCCGAACGTCTCGTGGAAGGCGAGTCCGTGATAGGCCTCGGAGGGTTCGGCGATGACTGGAAATCGGCCGTTGGACCAATCGAACTCACCCGAATCGACCACGGCGCCGCCAATGCTCGTGCCATGTCCGCCGAGGAACTTGGTCGCCGAGTAGACGACGATGTCCGCACCCCAGGTCATCGGGCGACACAGGAATGGCGTCGCGAACGTGTTGTCCACCATCAGTGGCGCGCCGTGATCGTGCGCAATCTCGGCGACGGCTTCGATGTCCAGCACGTTGCCGCCGGGATTGCCGATGGTCTCCGCGAACAGCAGTTTGGTATTGGGTTGCACCGCGGCGCGCCAGCTCGCGATGTCGTCGGGATCAACGAAGGTCAGCTCCACCGATAGCTTGCGGAACAGGTGTTTTAGCTGGGTGATCGTGCCGCCATAGAGCGCCGCCGACGAAACCACGTGATCACCGGGATTCAGCAGGGTGAAAAAGGCCGCGGTCTGTGCCGCCATGCCGCTCGCGAAACACACAGCCCCGACGCCGCCCTCCAGGTTGGCGATGCGTTCCTCCAACGCCGCAATCGTTGGATTCATGATTCGCGAATAGGTGTTGCCGTACTCCTGCAGGTTGAAATACGCCGCGGCGGACTCAGGATCCTCGAACACGTAGCTCGTGGTCTGATAGATCGGCAAGGCCCGCGCCCCCGTGGTTGGCTCCGGTCGTGCGCCGGCGTGAACAGAACGGGTGTGAAACCCGAACTCGCGATCCGTACTCATGGCGCTCCCTAGCGTGCGCATCTTCCGTCAACGTACCGCAAGATCGGGTCGTTCGTCATGGAGAGACAAGGCGGCTGCTAGACTGACAACAGCAGGACACGGGGGAGAAGGACATGCGTTTCGGTTTCTGGCCAACCATGTGGTCGCCGTTCTCGGAGACCCTGGAACTATGCGCCCACGCGGAAGCGACCGGCTGGGACGGCGTTTGGGTTGCCGACCACTTTATGGCTGCGGGGAGCACACCGAGGCATGTTCCGGAGGCGTGGACCACCCTGTCGGCAATCGCCGGCCGCGTGCCGCGCGTACGGGTCGGCACGATGGTGACCGGCAACACCTACCGGCATCCCGCCGTGCTCGCCAAGATGGCGTCGACCTTGGATCACATCACCGGCGGTCGTGTGGTGCTTGGCTTAGGGTCCGGCTGGCAGGAAAACGAGCATCGCCAGTACGGCCTCGAATTCAGCGACGTGCCCGGTCGCCTGGCCCGGCTCGACGAGGCATGCCAGGTCATCAAGTCCCTCTACACCCAACCCGTGAGCAACTTCGACGGTCGCTTCTATCAGCTCACCGACGCGACCCTGGATCCGAAGCCAGTGCAACAGCCGCTCCCTCTGCTGATCGGCGGCGGCGGCGAAAAGGTCACCTTGAAGATCGTCGCCAAGTACGCCGACGAGTGGAACCACTGGGGTGATCCCGCCATGATGGCTCAGAAGGGCGCGATCCTCGACGCACACTGCGCGACGGTCGGGCGCGATCCCGCGGAGATTCAGCGCACAGCGGCGATCATACTGTTGATCGGCCGAACCAAGGCTGAGGCGGACGCGCGCTGGGCCGCGTATTCCGGCAGCAACGAGCCGCCGGTCTCGCCCGGTCGCATAGTCGTCGGTACGCCGGCGGAGTTGCGGGACGTCGTCGCCGAGTTCGAGGAGGTCGGCGTCGACGAGATCATCGTCACGGACGCCACCCTCGGCGAGCACGCCGAGAAGTTCGAGGCGATGGACCTGCTTATGCGCGAGGTGGCCGGTCGCTAGTGTCGCCAACCTATCCCACGGAACGACGGATCTGCGGTGCGGATGCCGCCGTAGGGGCGACCCTTGTGGTCGCCCGTGCTGTCGAACGTAGTATGTCGGTTGGCCGGGACGGGCGACCGCAACGCACGTAACGCCGCAACACGGGGCCAGGCGCAGACGTCCAAGTAACAATCGGACCGTAGCGGACGGGCTTGTCCCGTCCCGTGCGTGGCGTGGCGTGGCCCCGGATCCTGGCGGGCGACCACAAGGGTCGCCCCTACGACTCTGTTGTGAAATCAATGGGTTGCGGATTTGTTGCCTGCGATGGCGCGGCCGCTCCTCCGGGTCCCAGGTTCGTTCGGTTGACAAAGCACGTCCGTCCCCGAATCCTGCGCGTGACGACGGGAGGATCTACGATGCAATTGAGAACCTGGCTTGCTGCACTTCTGGCTTTTTCGGGGTTCGCGCTCTGCGGAGCGGAGATTCCGGTCGCGGAACCCGAGTCCGTCGGCATGTCGACCGAGCGACTGCAGCGGATCGATGCGGCGATGCAGCGCCACATCGACGCCGGCAATATCCAGGGCGCGGTGACCGCGGTTGCGCGACGCGGCAAGGTGGTTCACTTCAAGGCGCACGGCCTCATGGATGTCGAGGCCGAACGTCCCATGTCGCCGGATGCGATCTTCATCATGATGTCGTCCACGAAGCCGATTCTCGGCGTCGCTGCGATGATGATGATCGAGGAGGGATTGATTCGTCCAAACGATCCCGTATCGAAGTACATCCCGGAATTCGCCGATATGCAGGTGGCCGTGTTGAAGGAACCGGCGGACGAGGACATCAGTCCGCTTTGGGTCGATCGTCGCAACCTGCCGGAACACCGACTCGTGCCTGCCGAGACGCCGATCACGATCGAACACCTGTTGACGCATACCTCCGGGTTGGCCAGCGGCGGGTTGGGAACGGCGCAGTCGCGTCCCGCAGAGCGGGTGACGTTGGCCAGCTACATTCCCAGTCTTGGTGCCGCGGTATTGGATTTCCAACCCGGGTCGCGCTGGACCTACAGCGGCGGAACCGGACTCGATGTCGTCGCCCACATCGTCGAGATCGTCTCCGGCATGCCCTACGACCAGTTCGTGCAGACGCGGATACTCGATCCGTTGGACATGACCGATACGCATTACAACCTGCCGCCGTCCAAGGTGTCGCGACGCGTCGCCATCCAAGGGCGGGACATGTCCCGATGGGAACGCGAGACTGCCTACTTTTCGGGCTCCTACGGGCTATCGAGTACCGCGAGGGACTATCTCCACTTCGAGCAGATGCTGGCCAACGGCGGCGAGCTCTTCGGGCACCGCTTGCTCGGGGCGCGATCCGTCGAAATGATGGCCAGCAACCACCTGGGCGATCTTTACCGCGGCTTTACCCAGACGGACAAGGGTCAGGGGTTTGGCTATACCGTTGCGGTCGTCCTGGACCCGGTCGCCGCGGACAGCCGGCGCAGTGCGGGTGCATTCGGCTGGGGCGGCGCGTTCGGTACCCGATCATGGACCGACCCGGCCGAGGAACTAGCGGGCGTCCTGATGTTGCAGCAGCCTCACGGTGGTGCGCAGTACGATTTCGAAAACGCCGTGCGGCAAGCGATCATCGACTGACTACTGCTCGTCTTCCTGTTCGGACGATTCCCCGCCAACGATGCGGAATTCGGCTTGCTTGAGGACTGGCAGCATCTGCTTCCGGAACGACGGCAAGTCCCAGTCGTCAAACGCTTCGGAGATGGAGCGCGAATAGGGTCTTCGCACCACGTACTGGTTCACCACGATTCCCTCGCCAACTCCCGGCCGCTCGGCACGAAAGTAGTTCCACTCGAGGAACCCACTCGTCCGCCCACGCTCATACATAATGAAGTCGATGTCCCACACGTCGGCCTGATCCAACTGCGACATGGCGAACTGCATGTGCGGCATCAACTGTCGGTAGTCCTCCGCCATGTTCCGGATGTAGTCCTCGGGCGAGTGCAGGTGGTTGAAGTACCTGACGGCCACCAACGTCGACCAATTGTGGATGGTCTCGCCCTCGGGGACGAACTCTTTGATGGACCCTTCGTCGTTCGACGCGGTAAAGGCCAAGTGGAAGATCTCGCTGCCGACGTTGACCACTTCCTCGGCTACCAACGTGCCGGAGCAGATCGCAGCCAGGAAAACTGCAAAGAGGATCCTTGCGATCATCTTTGGCGTCCTGCCCAAGACAGGTTCGGATGCACGAGTTTGAAGTGTCACGATGCAAGAGCCCCCTGCCAGCAAATCCACACTATATGCCCCTTTTTGGGGGAGCTCTAACCCGCCGCTCACAAGCCGCTTGCGCTCATCGTGCTGCTTGCGACGACCCGGGTTCGCGCCATACGCTCGCAGTCGTCCGGATCCGTAGCCAGCCAACGCCTGAGGCCGGAGTTGACCAGAAGCCTCGTACCGACATCGAAGACACGCCTCACCGCGTGTGTACGTGCGTTCGATACCAATGCGGTCGTAGCGGGGTTGAACGCACGCCCCGACCTGTTGCACCACGTCGACGAGCGCGGCAGGAATTGGCTGCACCTCTGCGCAAGCATCGATGCACACGAGCACGACCTGCACCCGGCGGACGCGATTCCGCTCGCCACCGCACTGCTCAAGTTCGGCATCGATGTGAACGCCGCCGCGTTCACGGAGGGAACCTGGCAGGCAACGCCGCTGTGGTACGCCGTTGCCCGGGGCGGCAACGTCGATCTCGCGCGTTACCTTCTGGACTCGGGATCGACGCCGGAACACTGCCTCTGGGCCGCTGCCTATAGCGAGAATCTGGACATGATCGCGCTGTTGGTCGACGCGGGAGCGCAACTCGAAGCCGTTGCCGAGGAGGAGACGCCGCTGTTGCACGCAGCCAAGTACAGCAGGTTCGGCAGCGCCCAGGCATTGCTCGAGGCGGGCGCCAATCCCGACTACCGGGACGTGCGCGGAATGACGGCCCTGCACTACATGCTGAAGAAGAACAGCGATCTCCGGCACTTCCGGATGTTCGCGGCATTCGGTGCCAGAGGCGACATTCCCGACCGCAACGGCAGCACGGCGGCGGCGATCCTGTCGCGCAAGCGCGATCCCGCGTTCCACGCGGTGGCAACCCAGCTCGCAAGCGAGTCAAACTGAGGCGTTGCGGCGTTCACGGTCGCAGGTTGCGGGGGACTTCGAACTCCCCGAATTCCGTACCGAGTACCCGGTCGGAGAAGCGGAATGCCCGCACGACCTCGGGGGCAGCCGACGCTCCTCTCTCGATCTGGTCGGGAAGAAGCGTGAAGCGTACGAACCCGCCGACCGGACTCGGACCGATCTGCAAGGAACCGTGGGGCTCTTCGTCCGCTCGGCACTCTCGGTACTCGTCGCCGTCCCGCAGGACACTCAATGTCCGGTTCTCCGCAAGCTTGTGCGGGGTGACCGACCAGCCAGCGCAGGTGCGATGCGCGTCAGCGGACTCGACGATCGCCCGTTCCAGGAGATCCGGCCGGTAGTCGAGTCGTTCGCCTTCGATGACAGCCATGCACAACGGCGCGATCGGCAGGCCAACGCCTTGGGCCAATGGTCCAAGGGCGGCACCCGCCCTAGCGTTCAGTTCCGTCGGCAGGTAGCCCTCCTCGGCGAGGATTCCGTCGATACCGAAGGGTCCGCGATAGTTCACCCTCTCACGCAGCGCCGCTCCTACCCGGTAGGCGATCTCGCGCATCGCCTTGCGGTCGCTCGATCGCGGATCGAACGCCGTAGCGCAGCCCGCGTAGTGCAGTCGGTCCCCGGCCTTCGGTCGCAGTACGACCATCTCGACAGGACGGAAGACGGCCACCGAGTCGGCAAACACGATGCCGTGGATGCTTGCCGAGATGCCCTCCAGGAACGGCATGACCCGCACGCGGTCCGCCATCCGCCGCAGCGACTCGAACGACTGCCGACCGTCGTCCCCGTGTCTTACCCACCGCAAACCAAGGCCGCCGCCGTGGATGCCATCGCGGGCATCGGCCGCCCAGACCGTGCCGAGACCTCGGTCCAGCGCTCTGGCCGCGGCGCTGAGCGCTTGGTGATCCGCAGCGACGATCCGCGACGGCGCGCGTCGCACGCCCACCGCATCCCAGAAGGCATCGACCTGCACCTTGTCTTCCAGCGCCGCCCAGGCAGCGGGCCGTGGGGCGGTGGCCCGGCCGCGCCCCGGCGGGCGTGGTGCCGCCAGGGGGGGGGGGGAGGATGCAAATGCGGGGTTCGGGGGGGGGCCAGCCG
>VXPO01000102.1 GCA_009839505.1 Gammaproteobacteria bacterium | reverse complement strand
CCCGCGCTGCCACCCCGCCCCGCCCCACCTACTGCCCCCTTCCCCCCCCCCTAGCCCGGCGCGCGGCGGCAAGCAGGGGTCGCTGGAGTCCGAACCGGGAATGACCTGCTCGGTCTGCCAGCTCCGGCCCGAGAGCACGGGCTCGATCCACATCCGCAGTGCCGATCCGACGGCGCCGCCGGCGATTCGCCCCAACTTCCTGTCGGAGGAGGTCGATCGTGACGCCCTGACCGAAGGCCTGCGCATTGCCCGTCGCGTCGGAGCCGCCCCGTCATTGGCCCACTACGTCGACCACGAACTCTATCCCGGCGACCGCTGGCAGAGCCATGACGAGTTGCTCGAGTTCTGCCGCCGTACCGGTGGCACGGTGTACCACCCGGTGGGCACCTGCAAGATGGGGCGTGACCCGAACGCCGTGGTCGACGACCGGCTAAGGGTCCACGGTGTGCCGGGACTGCGCGTCGCGGATGCCTCGATCATGCCGACCCTGGTTTCCGGCAACACCAATGCCCCGACGATCATGATCGGCGAGAAGGCCGCGGCCATGATCCGGGAGGACGCGTAGGGGCGGCCCTGTTCGCGCTCGGCGACACCGGTCGCGAGTGCCTTCCGTCTCTCGGGTTATCGTCGGTCGCGAAGTTCCTTCGCCAGTTCGTTCAGCCCCACCCCCTCGATCTTTCCCGAGACCGGGAAGCGGGCGTCTCCCGCGTGAACTACGAAGCAGCGTGTGGGCTGGATGTCCTCGCAGGCGTGGTGGAATCCCCGGCTCACCTTTGCCGACAGCGAGCGCTTGATCTCGATCGCCCAGATTTCGCCTCCTGCGTGCTCGATCACCAGGTCGATCTCGGCCCCCGCCTGGGTTCGATAGAACGTCGCGAACGATGGCCAGGCGAGGGCGGACACGAGCGTCTCGACGGCGAATCCTTCCCAACTTCTGCCGATGACGGGGTGTCCCGCGAGGGCGGTCAGAGAGGGAATGCCAAGCAACGCATGCACGATGCCACTGTCCCTGACGTAGACCTTCGGCGACTTGACGAGGCGTTTGCCCACGTTGGCATGCATGGGTGGCAGCCGCCGTACCAGCAGCAGGTCGACCAGCAGGTCGACATAGCGCGTGATCGACTGCGGACTCACCTCCAGGGCGTGGGCGAGCGCCGAGGCGTTCAACAAGGAACCTTGCCGATGCGCCAACATCGTCCACAACCGTTCAATTGCGGTAACTGGGATGCGGGAGCCGAAAGTTGGAATGTCCCGTTCCAGGTAGGTTCGGACGAAGTCCTTGCGCCACGCCAGGCTCGCCTTGTCGGTTTTGGCTAGGTAGCTCAGCGGAAACCCGCCGCGTAGCCAAAGACGCTCGCGCGTCGCGCGATCGTCTTCGACCTCGTTGACGGAGAACGGAGTCAAGTCCAGGTAGGAGATTCGCCCGGCCAGCGACTCCCCGGATTGGCGGAGCAAGTCGATCGATGCGGATCCAAGGATCAGGAATCTCCCCGCGTAGTTCCCTTCAAGGCGGCCACGGTCGATGACGCCCCTCAACGTTTGAAACAGTTCGGGCGCACGATGGATCTCGTCTAGGATTACCAGCCGTTCGGCGACGCTGTCGAGGAACAGTACGGGTTCTTCCAGACGACCACGGTCGTCGCGATCCTCCAGATCGAGGTAGACGGCGTTGCGTGCCTGGCCGATCTGACGAGCCAGCGTCGTCTTTCCCGATTGCCGAGGGCCGACAACGGCGACCGCCGACTGTCGAAGCAGTGCGTCCAGCACGTCTTGTTGGAGAAGTCTGGGAATCATTTGCTTGTATTTTGTCCATGTTTATGGACGATTTACAAGGATAAACTGTCACGAAAGACCGACTGGAAGGCGACGTCTTCAGGCACTTGTCACTACAACGTATAGACACTTGTCCGGGCGCACTTTAGAGTTGGCGCATGGCCAAGACACAGCAACTGCAACTACGCGTGACCGTCGAACAGAAAGAGCGGATCAAGGCGCAGGCCGCACAAGCGGGACAAGATGTCTCGAAGTGGATACTCGGTCTGCTCCTACCGGAAGTGGCCGATGAGTTCCAACGTCGGATAGACCGGCTCAGGTCGGACCCGTCCGCCTATTCGGTGGCGCTCGCCGCCTTGCACGACCTTCTGCAGTCATTGAACGCAAAGAAGCTGGAACTGGCGGTCCGGGGCGTCGAACTCGACGGTCTGGACGCTTGGGCAGCCAACTATCTCGCGGCGATGGTGGAGTACGCCTGTGCGGGCAAGCACGTCCCCGTGCCGGATTGGGCGCGAGCGGTTGAGCCGCTGTCTACTCCCTGGTTCGCGACGAGACTGGAGTCCTTGAGGCTGCATCTCCTGACGTCGTCGCCGGCGCCGTTCCGTCGCCGCAACCTGTTCGTGGACAGTACCTTGGGTGACAGAGTCTGATGGGGATGAACCGGGATGAGATCCGCCGCTTGTTTGAGCGGCTAAACGAGGAACTCGCGCGCACTGGAGTCAGCGGTGAGCTCTACGTCGTCGGTGGTGCCGTGATGTGTCTGGTGCATGAAGCACGACAGAGTACCCAGGATGTCGATGCCTTCTTTCGTCCCGCCAACGTGATTCGCCAAGCGGCAGGACGCATCGCTGTTTGGGAGGGTTGTCCCCCTGACTGGCTGAACGACGCGGTCAAGGGATTCCTCAGTGAACGGGGCGACTACCAGCCGTATCTCGAGTTCTCGAACCTCTCGGTGATGACTGCCCGCCCCGAGTACCTCTTGGCGATGAAGTGCCTGAGCATGCGCCTCGGAGCCGAGTTCAACGACGAAGCCGACGTTCGCTACCTGCTGCGCTATCTGAACATCACCGAGCCCAAGGTCGCGCTTGACACCATCGCGCGCTACTACCCCCTGGACCGCGTGCCACAGAAGACGCTCTACGCGCTGGAAGAGATCCTCCGCGGCAGTTGATCCCGGTAGTGTCCCTGAGGGCAGTTGTGCCGTTGGTGGCGCAGAGACGCGATAGCGGTCGTCTTCACGGGACCGAGTCCGAAACGCGTGCGGGGACACTATTGCGATGCGCATAGGGAAGAAATGTCCGCCGCGGGCCGACCTTAATACGCGAACGCCGTTGCCGCACACCGCCTGTTCAAGGTCTACGGAGCACTGACTAAGAGTTCGTCTTACATGTCCAAGACAGCGACAGATCAGGAATTGCTCGGGGCGTTCTACTTTGGCGACGACGACGACGCTCTGGCGACTTTCGTCGCCCGCCACCGAACGTGGGCACTCGCGCAAGCCGGGCGACTCTTCGCGGAGGAGGCGGAAGACATCGTCCAGCTTTCGATTCTACGCCTGATGGATGCCGAACCCGTCGGCGAGGTCAGGAACCCGCTCGGCTGGTGGCGGACCATCATCGCCATGACGGCGATGGATCAGCTTCGCGCTTGTACGCGACGGCGCGAACAGGAGCGTGAGGCGGGCGAGGTGCATCGGCTGGAAAGCCTGTTCTTCGTCAGCGACTTCGTGAGCCGGATCGAACACGCGCAACTGGTCAGGCACATCCACCGGGAAATTGACCGTATGGATGAGCGCTTTCGCGGCCCGCTGCTGAAGCGCTATTTCGAGGACATGAGCTACGCGGAAATCGCCAGGATCCTGTCCCTGAGCCCGGGCACGGTGGCCTCGCGCCTGTCGCGCGGCATCGGCCAGGTGCGCGATGCGCTCGAGACTCAGGGCTTGTTGCCCGCCTACCCGACTGATGGAGAGGAGACTTCCATGAAACCACTACCCCCAGCTACGGCTGATCGCAACCGGGCGTTTGCCGAGAAGTGGAACGACACTTGGTTTGTCACGTTGCCCAAGGGCGCCCGGGGCATCGGGCACATCACCGCCGCGTCGGAGCCCGACGGTTCGGTCACTTTGAAGTGGCACGACGATTTGGCCTATGACAAGGACAACCCGCGAAAGGACCGACCGGAGGAAGCCGACGCACGCTCGTGGACGTCATGCGACCTAGCCCTTCAGGATGCCGAGCGCTTCGCGTGGAGCCGCTACCGCAACGAGGAGGCATGGATAAACTGCTGGCACGAGGGCGACGCATACATCGGCTGGAGCGATGTCATCGAACCCGATGGCAACGGCGGTTTCGTGGTCACGCACGAAGGTGGGAGGCAAGTGTCGCTGTCAGGCAAGGCACCTTCTCCGACTGTGCCCGACTTTCTGTGTTTTCTGGTTGCTTGCGAGCAGGAACGTGAACGCACGAGCGCGTGGAACATGGGGATCATCGGCTTCGACCGTTCGCGGACCGGTCGCAAGTGGGGCTTGCTCGAGGTTCCGGGTCGCTATGCGGGGCGCAAGGGACTACCGACGGGACTGAGTCACACCTACGAGATCGACGTGACGGCTCATGTCGGACGGACAATCTCGATCTGGGTAGACGACACCGGTGGTTTGCTTGGTCTAGGCGACGAGAAAGGATCCTTCCTGGTCGCGCCCGACGAAGCGTCCGCGCGGGAGTTGCTCGCCTCGGGCGACCACCTGCAATCCAAGCACCACGCGTAATTCAGGCCGGAAACAACTGCGCCCCGCCGTCGATCCGCAGTACCTGCCCGGTGATGTAGGAGGAGTCCTCGGTCACCAGGAACTCGACGGCCTTGGCCACTTCCTCGGGCCACCCGTAGCGGGTCAACGCTCCCTCGTGGACCTTTCGCTCGTCGCGGGTTGGACGGCTGGCCTCGAAGCGCGCGGTGATGATCTCCCCCGGCGCGATGACGTTGGCGTAGACGCCGTGGGGTCGCATCTGGGCCGCGAGGCAGCGGGTGTACTCGTGGACAGCCGCCTTGGCTGTGCCGTAGATGACCTCGGAACGGTGCCCGCCCAAGCCTGCAATGCTGCCGATGGTGACGATCCAGCCGCTGTTGCATTCCATCATCTCCGGGCAGACCTCGCGGCAGACAAGGATGCAGGTCATGAGGTTGCGGTCGAGGATGGTATGCACGTCCTCCAGGGAGACGTTGACGGCGTCGTTCACGACCGGCTTGCCGGCACGCTCGCCACCGGTGCCCTTCGAGCCGATATCGCCGCCGGCGTTGTTGATCAGGATGTCGATCTGGCCGAAGCGGTCGCGGATCTGGGCGACGATGTCCTTGACCACGGTCTCGGAGGTCAGGTCGCCGGGAACCGCGAGCACGTCGGTGCCGTGAGCTTCGGCGATGGCGGCGGCCACCGCATCCAGGGATTCCGCCTCGTTGAAGGCACGGGTCGAGGTCGGCGTCGTGCCGTGAACGGCGACTTTCGCACCGAGGCTCGCCAGGTGATCGGCAACGACGCGGCCGATGCCCCGGGACGAGCCCGTCACCCAGGCGACCTTGCCGGCAAGTCGTCCGGCGCTTTGTTCGCTCATCTATCTTCCTCGTTGCTTCCTCGTTGGTTTGTTCAGTCGAATGCCGACAGGACTTCCTCGGCGACGAGCTGGTACTGCTCGATGTCGGCGGTGGGAATGCCGCCGATCATGATTTCGTCGGCACCCGCGTCGACGATCTCGCCGATGCGGTCGATGACGTAGTTCTTCGGACCCGCCGCCGTGCCTTCGCCGAGCCGCCGGTTGGCCATGAAGTGCGCGGCGGCGGCCCTGTCGTCGGTGACCATCGTCGGCATCAGCACGGTGTGGCTGATCTCGCCCGGATCCCGACCGGCGTCTTCGCAGTGCTTGTTCACGACGCCGACCTTGTGGTGGAAGTACTCCTTGCTCATTGGCCCGCCGGACCAACCGTCAAGGTTCATGACGTCGCCGTGGCGGGCAAGCGTACGCAGCGTGCGCCGCTCGCCAGTGCCACCGACCAGGATGGGAATGGGCTTGTCATAGCTGCCCGGGGACAACGGAGCGTCGTCAAGTGTGTAGTAGCTGCCTTGGTAGGTGACAGGCGATTCGTCGTGGAACAAGCAGCGAAGCAGTTCGACCGCCTCTTCGAAGCGGTCCTGGCGCTCCTTCATGGACGGGAACGTCCAGCCGTAGGCGACGTGTTCGCGGTTGAACCAGGCGGCGCCGATGCCGAGCACGAACCGGCCGTGGGAAATGTGATCCACGGTGGCGGCCATCTTGGCGGTAAGACCGGGATTGCGGTAGGTGTTGCCGAGGACGAGGTGGCCGACGCGCAAGGTCTCCGTGAACCCGGCGACGGCTGCCGCAACGGTGAACCCCTCGTGGGCGGTGAGGTGCTCCTCCTCCTTGCGCCCCGGCGGCGGCAGGTAGTGGTCGGCGAACCAGATGCTGTCCCAAGGCCCGGCATCCAGGGTCTCGGCAACCCTGCGGATGCTGTCCCAGGTGTTTCGATAGCACGTGACCTGCGCGCCGAACTTCATCGGATCCCCCCCTTGCCTTCGCCGGACCGCGCCGGCAAAGCGCGACAGTATAGCGATGGTTCCACGGTGCGCCGCTTAGTCGCGGCGGATAAGAGCCGATGAACGTCGACTGTCCCCTTGGGCTGACGGTCGTTGTGCTACGATCATCTCGCGCGTCTGGCGGAACGCGCCTGATCCGCGGGAAGGGCCAAGCCCGTCTGCCACGTCAACAGCGACCTTCTTGTCGCGGTCGGTTCGCGGATGCCGACCGCCAGGGAGGTTGACCATGACTTCATTCCACGGCCCCAATATCGACAATCTGCGCAAGCAGGCCAAGGCGTTGCTGCGAGCCTGGCAACGAGGAGACGCAGAAGCGCGGGATCGCGTAGCCGCGTTGTTCCCGAACGCGCCCCGCTTCGGACTGCAGGCCGCGCAACTCGTCCTTGCACGCGAGTACGGCTTTCGCAGCTGGTCCGCGCTCACCCGCTTCGTCCCCCGTTTGGGACGTTTCGACGACATCGCCACGTTTCGCGTTGCCCGTGAGTTCGATGTAACGCCGGAACGCCTTTGGGACACCCTCTCGAAGCCCGAGGAGATCGGCGCGTGGCTGCTGCCGGTCAGCTTCGAGCCAAGGACGGGCGCTCCCTATGCGTTCCGGTCGCGGCCGGCGATGTCCGGTACGCTGGGCGAGTACAGTCGCCAACGAGCGATCCGCTTCGACAGCGCCGACGGCGGGTTCTGGCGCTTCGCCATCGAACCCCTCGACGTCGGCGGTGCCACGTGCATTCGCCTGACCATCGAGGACCGGATGACGCTCGAGTCAGTGCAACGTTTCCCCGGAGGCGTCGCCAAGGCGTGGAACCCGGGCGTGACGGCCGGCTGGCACGAAATCCTCGATGCCCTCGATCACCATCTCACGGGTCGGCAGCTGCCCAACATCGACTATCCGCGACTGTGCAAGTTCTACGACCGGGTGCTTGCCCAACTCATCGGACAAGGCTCGCGGCGACTGGATCAGCGTTCACCTTGACGCCTTCCCGGCGGGTGCTGTGGTCGCCGAACTTGCGAAACAGGCGTAGCTCAAGTCCAAATCGATGCGAGTTCGTGCAGTTCGAAGTCCTCGATGATCTGCTCGCCGTCGTAGGACTGGAACACCAAGGGGTGAACGTACCCGCTCGGGAGGAAACAGTACGACGCGGAGATCCTCCCTTGGTCGATGAAGACCTCAACCGAAGTCTTGTCGATCAATAGGCGAACGGACAGGGTCTCCTCGTCGGGCAGCGCGACCTGCGGTTTGTCGGGCACGAGGCTGTGCGATGCGCCGTTGCGGAACCTGAGCGCTCGCGAAGACCAGTGGAACTCCATGGACACGCCTCGGATCGCAACGTAGAGCGTCTTCGCGTGCTGTTTGCGGACGTTGAAGGAAACATCGAGGAGCTTCGCGTCGGTGTCCGCGACCAGGGGACTACCGGGCGCGACGGCCTGCCGACCAAGTTTGACGGTTCGCCGGTGCAGCGATTCCAGTTCTCGAACCGGCCAGCGAACCAGCGTGACGTCTTCGCCGGCACCCGCCAGGATCAGTTCCACGGGGATCGACAACTGCTGGTTGAAGGGCATCTCCGGGTACACCCCGCCAAGCATCCAGGAAATCTGGACCCGCCGGCCATCTGGCGCATCGCTCCAAGTCTGTGCAGCATAGCCGTTGGTGCCTTGTTCCGAGGTCAGCAAGGCGGTCTCGGGAGTGAACCGGCTACCGTCGAAGCTCCCGATCCGGTAGGTGCCCTTGGCCCCCCAGAATACCCAGCGCTCAGTGCCGGATTCATCCGTCAGCGGGAAGAAGTCGGGGCACTCGGTGCAGCCTTCGAGGCTTAAGTCCTGGAATCTCCTCCACGACTTCGCGTCGGCCGAGTGCAGGAGGCAGTAGCGGTTGTCCGCCAAGTAGAGCGCCATGATCCAAGAGCGCGTGGGCGCGTGCCAGACGACCTTCGGATCGCGGTTGTCCGCCTCGAACCACTCGACGATCGGGTTGCCGTCGTACTTGGTCCACTGCTTGCCGTTGTCGACGCTGTAGGCAAGGCATTGGGTGAAAGGTCGCTTCGGTTGGGCGTAGCTGCCGGCCGCAGTGTAGAAGGCGAGCAACGCGCCCTTGCCGAAGCCCGCCGTGTTGTCCCGGTCGACCACGGCGGAGCCACTGAACATGTCGCCATGCTCGTCGGGGTACAGGGCGTGTTCGAGCTGCCGCCAGTGCATGAGATCGTCGCTGACGGCATGCCCCCAGTGCGTGTTGCCCCAGGTCGTGGCTTCCGGGTTGTGCTGGAAGAACAGGTGCCAGACACCGTCTAGGTAGACCAGCCCGTTGGGATCGTTGGTCCAGTTCTTCCGGGGCGAAAAGTGGAACTGCGGTCGGTGCAGTTCTTGGTAGAGCCGCATGTTCTGACACCTGATCGTGGACAGCCGTATGGTAGATCGTGGACCGGTCCCATGGGGGCGCCGTTGTCGGCGTTTTCCCGACAGGCGTAGCGCAGGCGCGCCCGCCGATTGCGTGTGCCGCCTCCGTTAACGTATGGTCAACCGCCGATCACGGGCTGGTGGCGGATCATCGGCCGAACCACGGAGGACCATCATGATTCTGGCCAACACGTTCCGGGAGAAGCTCGACCGGGGCGAACCCACCGTCGGCACGCATTTCCTGTTCGCGGACACCGATGTACCGGAGATCATCGGCGACACCGGCATGTTCGACTATGCGGAGTACGTCGCCGAATACTCGGCATTCGACATGCGCTTGCTGTACGAACTAGCCCGCTCCGCGCAGTGTGGCAACAACCTGCCGCTGATGATCAAGCTGGACCAGGAGGCGCAGAGCTTCTGGGCCCAGGTGGCGCTGGGCGCCGGCTTCAAGTCCGTGCTGTTCACCGACGTCCGCACGGCGGAAGACGTGGACGACTGCCACCGCGCGATCGCCCCCGACACGCCGAACACCGGTGGGCTGATGGGCGTCAAGCTGCGCCGTCCGGCACTCGGCAGCTACAGCATGGACGGCTACCTCGAGGATCTCGAGTCCATCGTGTTCGCCATCATGATTGAGAAGAACATCACCGTCGAAGGCATCGACGAAGTGCTCGAACGCGCCAAGGAACGCGGCGTCGCGATGACCCAGTGGGGCCCCGCCGACTTCAGCTTCTCACGCGGCCAGATGCGGCTCATGGGTTCGCCCGAGATCCGGGAGTTCGAGGAACGCGTCATTGCCAAGTCGCTGGAGTACGGCATCCGGCCCCGCATCGAGATCGGCGCCGTCGAACAGGCCAAGCGCTACATCGACCTAGGTGTGCGCGACTTCTGCATCGGCTGGGACCGGATGATCGTCCGGGCCGCCTGGATGAACCTCGGCGAGGGGATGAAGAAGGCACTGGAGGGGTTGTAGGCCCCGATTCCCCTCTCGCTAGACAACCGCGCCATCGTTCCGACGGCCACATTGGCCGTGGGGGATCGATTTGGTTCGGCCGGTAGGGCGTGCCCCAACTTGAAACCAACTGCAAAGTGAGGAAGAGACCTTGAAAGACGAAACCATTGCCATTCACGGCGGTTACGAATCGGAACCCACCACCAAGGCCGTGGCCGTCCCCATCTATCAAACGGTTTCCTACGAGTTCGACGACGCGCAGCACGGCGCCGACTTGTTCAACCTAGCGGTGCCGGGGAACATCTACACGCGGATCATGAACCCGACGCAAGCCGTGCTCGAAGAACGCGTCACGGCACTCGAGAAGGGCGTCGGCTCGCTCGTTGTGTCCGCGGGAAGCGCCGCGATCAACTACTCGATCCTCAACCTTGCCGAGGCCGGCGACAACATCGTCACGGTGCCGCAGCTGTATGGCGGCACGTACACGCTGTTCGCACCCACCTATCACCCTGTCGGCTTCGCCGCTGGCGCGCGAAGTTCGACAGGCTGCTAGGTCTCCTGAGCGGACCGTAGCGCCCCAAAGCCGTCCCCGGCGCTTCGCTTCGCTGTGCGCCGGGGTTCGCCTCCGGCCCAGCCACGCCGTCGATCATGGAACATTCGCCGCGGGTCACTACGTTCCCCTTGCGGATGTTCCATGCAAGGGGACGGGCGGTTCCACGCGCTGGCGTGCAACACGTCGTCGGGGACGGGCTTGTCCCGTCCCGGTGTTCAGGAAGGCAAGACCGCGATACCGCTCGGGTCAAAGACGATAATTCAGGCGCAGCCCGACATGGGTCCGGCTCGTATCCTCCGTGCCCACATGCCAGCGCACGGGCTCGCTGCCGTCGCGACGCAGTCCGGACGGGTGGCCGCGAAGGGTGATGTAGGAGCCCCCGTCGCCGAACGCCGAGGACCTAACGTGCCGCGCCCGAATCTCCAGCGACATCCGTTCGGTCAACGCATAGCCGATGCCAAGGGTTACGTGGGCCGCGCCGAGGCGGTCGCGCAGCCGCTGCCGGGCACGCGTGTCGCCGCCGACCAGATTGCGCCGGATCTCGTCCTCGTTGGGCAGGCCGGCACCCGCGTATACGATGTTGTCGAGATTGTCCGTTCGCTCCCAGAGAACGTCGTAGTCCATGCTGGCAAAGCCGACGCCGGTGCCGATGCCGATAAACGGGGTGAAACGGCTGGGGTTGGGCAAGTCAACGTAGGCGGTGACGAACAGGCCAAGAAACTTGGCGTTGCCGATTCGTTCGTAGGCATCGGCAAGTTCGGGTGCCGCCACGGTGTCGTAGGGGATGCCGGAAGGGGCAATGATGGGAGACGATGTGTCCAGACCGACGCTGCCGTAGTCGGCTTCCAGTTCGATTCGATACCGCTCTCCAAGCCGATAGCCGACGGCAACCCCGGACTGGGCGCCCCACGCGCTGGCGAACCGGCTTGACCACGCGTCCGCCGCGCCGACAGACCGGTCTGGGGCGGTGCAGGCCGGGAGTTCGGCATAGCGGGGGTTGATGTACTCGTCGCAACGGCTCGCGCGATCGTCGTCGCCGGATACGAGGCGCATCGACGGCAACCGGTCGCCGCCGACTGCAGCGCCGAAGTAGAAGTCCGCATTCAGCTTGGTTCCGAGCAGCGCGCCTACGCATGCCAGCGCGACCGCGAGATGACGTCTGCAGCCCTTCCCGGCGCAATTCGTGCTTCGACTAGCTGGAGCGCCGGACACTATTCCAGCCGACGCGGGAACTTCGAATCGAAGATGTGCTTCCCGCCCGTCTCCCACTCGGCCTTGGGCTTTTCGTAGTACGCCTCGAGTTCATTCTCATCGGGGTCGCGGAAGTAGACCCCGAGAGACAGTCCGTGGTCGCCGATACCCACGATCTCGATGTCGTTGTCTTTCAGTCGCCGATGGAGCGCCTTGAGATCTTCGAAAGACTCCATCTGCCAAGCCATGTGGACCAGCCCCGAAGTCTGGCTCTCCGGCGAGTCGTCTTTCGCCGGCACGATCAGGAGCTCGTGCGACAGCTCCGTGTTCGCGGACATGAACACCGCGTGTCCGTCGAACTTCGCGGTCACCGAGAGGCCGAGGATACGGGTGTAGAAGTCCTCCGCCCGATCTAGGTCGCGCACTTGCACGACCAGGTGTCCCAACTGTTTCGGGGCTAGTCCGCTGGTGGCTCTGCCTGTGGGTGTTGCCATCCGGTTAACGGGAAGCCGTAGGGGCGACCCTTGTGGTCGCCCGTGGGGTCGCCGCACGGCGTCGGTTGCCAACGAGGGCGACCACAAGGGTCGCCCCTACGGCATGGTGCACTTGTTCAGAGCCCTCCCTAGGCCTCGGCTTCCACCACGGGTTCAAGCAATGGCCTGCCCAATCCTCGCCGGTGGGCGTTGTGGTAGTGGAGTAGCGCGGGTTCGTTGCGGCCGAACAGGATGTGGCTCTGGATGCCCGTGTCCGCGCAACGCTGGGTGGACTCGGCCATGCGGTAGTCCTCGCCCATGATGACGTGGTTGAAGCCCTCGAAGCGCTCTTCGTAGTTGCGTTCGGGAAACTCCGGGTCTTCGAAGTAAGCCTTCACTTTGGGTAGAACGTAGTAGCTGTGGGCAGTCGTGCTCCTTGCGGGGTTCTCTGCGTCGGGGAACATGCGCAGTACGTCCACGGCGTGCGGATCGACCAGGAAGATCGCGTTGGGATAGATGAAATAGACCGACAGCGTCATTATTCTGAACGGCCAGTCCTTTTGATCTGGCACCTCCTTGGCGATCTCCGGGAACCGGGTAAAGGCGAAAACCATGCGGTAGTTGGGGCCGAAGGTGTCGTGGGTCTGGAGGTTGCCGCGGATATCCTTGGCAAGGCTCTCCCGGTGCAGAACATCGAAGTGATAGTTTTCGCCAAAGGTGTCGATAGCGAGCTTCCAGTTGATCTTGGCATCGAGCACTTGGGAAGCCGCGAAGCTGGTCACGTCCAGGTTCCAATGCGCCATATCGTCCTGGAGTCCGCCCAGGCACTTGTCGACATCGATCTCGCCACCCGGCGTCGGCTTCACCCACAGCATGTTGTAGCGCTCGGCGGCGGGTAGTTCGATGAGGCCGTGCTCGGACTTGTCGATCTCGCCGAACCGGTCTGCCTTGGTGACGGCGATCAGGTCTCCGCGGCTGCCGTAGGTCCACGCATGGAACGGGCAGCTGAACCGGACCTGCGTGCCCCGACCGTCCGGGACGACCTGTGCACCCCGGTGCCTGCAGGTGTTGGCGAATGCGCGGAAACGTCCCTCGTCGTCCCGGGTCATCAAAATCGGCAGACCGGTCTCGCTGTCGGCCCAGTAGCTGCCGTTTTCGGGCAGGTCCGCGGACAGGCCCATGAAAAGCGGCGTCTCGCGGAAGAAGACCTTGCGCTCCTCGGCTAGGAGTTCCGGCGAGGTGTAGTCGGACAGCGGGCTCTTGACGATGCCTTCCCCCTGCACCGGTCCGCCGTTCTCCAGACCGTCCTTCAGGATGTCGATCAGCCGCTGTCGTTCGTCGTGTCGCATCGAGTTAGCTATCCACCTTGGCGTTGCGAAGCCCGGCGAGATTACTGTGGCGTCGCGCCGCGGGCAACATCGTCACGCCATCGGGACACCTAGGCGCCGTAGGGAGCGTCGAGAGTTGCGCAAATGACAACGCACCGTCTTATTCACGCAAGGTCGATGTTGCGCGATTAGGTCAATCGTGCAACAATCGCGCAAATTGCGCAACCGTGTTTGAATCGATGCTCGAGAACGAGTTCAGGGAGATCGAAGCCGTGGTCGGCCGTCATCCGAATGGAATCGGCGTGCAGGGCATCGCCCGTGAACTGGATGCCGCGTTGCCACGGCGCACCCTCCAATACCGGCTCGGGCGGCTGGTGGAAAACAAGCGGCTCATCCGGCAAGGACATGGTCGGGCAACCCGCTATCAGTTGCGCCAAATAGACCTGAGGGTCCACGCCCAGGCGGGACCGCCGAAGGTAGACGTCCGACTGGAGGTCGTCCCGGGCGACCTTTATCGACTTCGTGGCGAACTCCGGCAACGATACCTATTGCAGCCCGCCAATCAGCGCCCGCCCGTTGGCTATCGTCGGGAGTTCCTGGACAACTACGTTCCGAACGTCAGCGCCTACCTATCGGCGGAAGAACGAACCAGGCTTCGTGGCATGGGCCAGTTCGCCGAGACGCCAGAGCCTGCGGGAACCCACGCTAGGCGGATCATTGATCGGATGCTGATCGACCTCTCCTGGAATTCGAGCCGTCTGGAAGGCAACACCTATTCCTTGCTCGACACGAAAAGACTGATCGAACTGGGCGACCCGGCCGAGGGTCCGGACATCCGCGAGACGCAGATGATCCTCAACCACAAACACGCGATCGAGTTCCTCGTCGAGAGCGTGAACGACGTCCGGTTCGACCGCCGCACGATCCTCAACCTACACGCGACACTGGCAGAGAACCTACTGCCGGACCCTGCAGCCCCAGGCCGGCTAAGGAGTAGGCCGGTTGGTATTGGAGCGTCCGCCTATCGTCCGCTCGAAGTTCCGGCACAGGTGGAAGAGTGCTTCGACCAGGTCCTAGCGTCAGCGCAGGCGATTGGCGACCCGTTCGAACAAGCGCTGTTCTGCTTGGTCCAGATTCCCTACCTTCAGGCCTTCGACGACGTTAACAAGCGAGTGTCGCGCCTCGCGGCGAACATACCGCTCATCAAGAACAACCTCTCGCCGCTGTCGTTTAGCGACGTACCAAGGGATTACTACTCGGACGCGGTCCTGTTGGTGTACGAGCAGAACGACACGCACCTGCTGAAGAATCTATTCCTCTGGGCGTACGAACGTTCCGCCGGCCGGTATGGCGCGATCAGACAATCGGTCGGCGAACCGGATCCGTTCAGGCTTCGACACCGCGAGGCGTTGCGAGAACTCGTTGGCGAGGTAGTCCGCAACCGTTTGGACGTTGGATCGGCAGCCACGCGCGTTGCAGCTTGGGTTGCGGCCAACGTCGAAGCTGGCGACCGAGACCGCTTCCACGAGATGGCCGAAACGGAACTTCTGGGCCTCCACGAAGGCAACTACGCGCGCTACCGAGTGTCAGCCGGCGAGTTCGACGCTTGGTGGGAAGTCTGGGATGCGGCCAACCGAGGCTAACAGCGCCGGAACGCTCTTCGCCCCCCACGACTTACTGTGGCGTGGCGCCACGGGCAACATCGTCCCGCCATCGGGACAAGGCGGCGAACAACTGCTTAGCGCGGCCGTGGTGTTGGGTCGCGAGATCGGTGGTTTCCCCGAGGTCGTCGTCGAGGTTGAACAGCATGGGTCGCCCCGGCGAATCCCGGTAGCGGTCGATGACGAGCTTCCAGGGACCGTCACGGACCGCGGCACCGTTCCAGAATACGCCGTCGCCGCCCCAAAAGAGTTGCCTGGACGGTAGCGGCTCGCCGTCCAGCAGCATGGGCGTCAGGTCGATGCCGTCGAAGGGTCGCTCGGCATTGGGTGCAATGCCGGCGAGGCTCAGGATCGTGGGCATGACGTCCAGCGTGGAGGCAACGGCGTGGCTGACCGAGTCGGCTCCGATCTGGCCGGGCCAGGAGGCGATCGCGGGAACCCGGTGGCCTCCCTCCCAGTCCGTCCCCTTGCTGCCGCGCAACGGGCCGTTCGAGCCCCACTGGGACGCCGCGCCGTTGTCGGAGAAAAACCAGATCAACGTCCGTTCCCGCAGTCCGTTCGTTTCGAGCGCGGCGACGACCCTGCCGATGCCGACGTCCATGCTCTGCACCATCTCGCGGTAGGCCTCGCGCTTGTCCGGGCGGGCACCCTGGGGATTGAACTCGCCGCCGACGCTGCGTTCGGCGGGATCCGATGGCCCTTGGAACGGATAGTGCGGCGCATGGTGCGCGAGGTAGAGCAGGAAGGGGCGCGTCCTATTTTCGTCGATGAACCGCACCGCGTGATCGGTAGCCAGTTCGGTGAAGTAGCCCTCCTCCGCCTGCAATTCGTCATCGACCCACCAGTCGGCGCGACCCGTGGTGTCGATGTGCGACACGTAGTCGATGTTGCCGCTCACGAAGCCGCGAAAGCGCCCGAAGCCGTGTCTAACCGGGTTGAACCTGGGTAGATATCCTAGGTGCCACTTACCGAACAGCGCGGTGGCGTAGCCCGCCTCGTGCAGGCGTTCGGCGAACGTGTCCTCGACGTCCTGCAACCCGTGTCGGTGTTCCGGGCGGGCGGCGTTGGCGAACAGTACGCCCGGTAGTCCAGCGCGCTGCTGGTAGCGTCCGGTCAGGAGGCCGGCCCGGGTCGGCGAGCAGACGTTGCCGCTGGTGTGGAAGTCGGTGAAGCGGACGCCCTGCTCGGCGAGCGCCTCGAGGTTCGGGGTCTCGATCCAGCCGTCGAAGGGCGAGATGTCCCCGTAGCCCAGGTCGTCCGCCATGATCAGCACGATATTGGGACGGTCGTCCGCTGCGGCACCGTGCGCGGCGGCGATAACCGCCAGCGCAAACCCCGCCACTCTACCGGGCCACGGCGATTGTTTTCTCAGGCTTGACAGTGGACGTTCCCAATGCAGGTAGTCATGTCTATCTGCTCCCGCTTCCTTCGCGAATCTCACCCAAAGCCCGAGCTTGGCGTCGGAGCCGTTCTACGCGCTCATCCTGTTGGGCTTGGAACTCCTTAAGAGCTGCGTCCTTGGCCCGATCCAGACTCTCGCCCAAGTCCTCAAGCGAACGCTTACGTCCGCGATTCTCCCAAGCGTCGACGCCAACAGCCGCCAGGAAGATCACCACGGGCACCAAGATGATCCCTATTGCCCAGCCGATCAGTGTTTCGACCATCGTTGTACATTCCTACTCACGCCTACTCACGTCGAACTGACCACCACGTTTTTGCGCGTTTGGTCGTCGACCCGACCCCTGATCCGATGCGCCGGATATTACGCGAGGTTTCAACGCCAGGAACGTGGCAACGACGCATGGAAGTGGATTTCGATGGCCTGCTGGTACCGTTCATCTCCCGCGAGGACCTGATCGAGGCGAAGCGGGCGTCCGGCCGACCTCAGGACTTGCTCGATGTCGAGGCTCTGTTGCGAGGACGCTAACGCTGGGCAAGAACGAGGTCGACTCTCTCCTCCCACACCACGAAACCTAGCCGCTCGTACAAACCGCGAACGGGGTTGTCGTCCATGACGACGAGTGTGATCGTGCGATCTCCCAGGCTTCGGATTGCCGCAAGCGTAAGCGCTTCGCCGAGTCCCTTTCGACGGTGGGCGGGGTGGACGGCGACCTCTTCGATCACACCGCCTTCGGGCGCGCGACTCGCCAGAACGTAACCGGCCACGTCGCCGTTGTGCGCGACGACGAGGTGCAGGTCGTCGCTGTGCGCTTGACGGAAGGAATCCACAATATCGGCGGTGTGCTCGCCTCGATAGTAGTCCTCTGGCCAAGCGGCGTAGTAGGTGGCGAGCAGGGATGGCAGCAGCGACTCGTTGAAGTGCGCGAAGCGATAGCGGCGCGGCAAGGCCTTCGGTTCCGGTGTCTCGGCCGCCAGACGCATGATCGTCGTTTTTGACGATGGTCTGAATGCCGCGGCAACGAGCAAACGGTACACGGGACGGTCGACGACATCGGGCCGGAGGGTTTGGCCCGCTTCCTTGGCGAACAGGCTGGTTTCCAGGGTCGTGCTCCGACTCGCGGCGTCTTCGCAGGCCCAGTCGATCAGGGTCCGTGCTGCATCCAGGGTTGACGCGATCCCATGAAACCTCGGGAGGGTGGGCGATGGTTGGTAGGCCGAATAGCCTTGGACAACGCCAGCCGCTTCAGCAACTCGGATCAAGGTACGGGAAATCTCGTGCCATCGCTCGGCAAGCAGTTTCGCCGTCAGGCTCGGCCAACCCCAACGAATGCAGCCGATCTTCGCCGCCAGGTTCTCAATGGCCGCGAGGTCATCCTGCCGGATCGGACGAAGCGCTAGGTTCGCGGTCACTTCGGCGGTTTGTCCACGAGCACGCCGGCGCCCTCGAGCGCAGCGAGGCGGGCAGCGTCGTAGTTCAGCCATTCCCGCAGCACGGCGCGGTTGTCGTCGCCGAGGCGCGGACAGGACGTCCAGTCGTCGCTGCCGATACCAGCGATCTTGATGGGATTTCCCGGCATAGGCGTCGGGCCGGGTTCAACGGGGACGAAGAACCCTCGGGACTGGACCTGCGGGTCGGAGGTCATGTCCGGCGTGACGTTGACAGGCCCCGCGGGCACACCGGCAGTCTGCAACGCCGCAGCCGCTTCTTCTTTCGACTGCAACGACGTCCAACCCGCTATGGTCGCGTCTATATCGTCGTGGTTGGCGAAACGGGTTGTGAGGTTGGCATCGCTTTGCAAGCCGTCGACGACTCCGGATAACGCCCGCCAGTCGTCATCGTTGCGGCATGCCATGGCGATCCAGGCATCGTCGCCGGCGCAGGGATACACGCCGTGGGGCGCCATCCGCGGGTGCCGGTTGCCGATCGGCTCGATCTTCCCGCCACGCTGGTGCTCGATCAGCCAAGGGCCTGAATAGCTGACGCCGCCCTCGTGCAGGGACATCTCGACGTAGGCGCCCTTGCCGGTTCGTTCGCGCCGGCGAAGCGCGTCGAGCACGGCTGCGGTGGCGTTGACCGAGGTGATGGGATCCATCAGCGCCATCGCTGTGTTGCGGGGTTCGGCGGGGCCGTACCCCATCACGTTGGTGAGCCCTGAGAGCCCTTCGACGGACGGCCCGAAGGCAACGCGCTCGCGGTACGGCCCGCTCTTGCCGTAGCCGGGTATGGCGACGTAGATGATGCGCGGGTTCACCGCGGCGATGTCGTCGTAGTCGAGCCCCAGTTCCGGCATGGCGCGGGCGCTGAAGTTCTCGATGACCACGTCCGCTTCTCGGGCCAACTCGAGGAACGTCTCGCGGCCGTCGGGGTGTTTGAGGTCGATCGCCACGCTCTGCTTATTGCGCTGCAACTTGACGAACACCGCGTTCAGGTTCCACGGTTCCAATGGCGTTCTGCCACCGATCCAGCCGCCGATGGACAGGCCGCCCCGGTAGCGCCGCGGCCCGCGGCTGAGCGGCCCTTCGATCTTGACGACAGTTGCGCCCAAGTCGGCGAGGACACGGGTCGCGAGCGGTCCGGCCCAGACGTGGGTCAGGTCGAGAATGCGGATCCCCCGCAGCGGACCGTCAGCCATTCTCGCAACGCTCCACGCCGTCGTCCGGCTCGGCGAGCTCGAGGGTGGCCCGCTGCTCCCCATGAATCCGCCACGACGGTCGCGGCGACCGAAGCGATCCGCCGTCGCCTGTTGCGAGCGTTTGCCACATGTCGCGAACCGCCAAGTGCCGATCGGCGAGCACCTCGTCGAAAGTCTGCACAACGCCCACCGGGATGCGGCACTCGTCGATGCGCCGTTCGATCTCAGCCCTCGACAGCGGTGCAAGGATGTCTGCTATCAGATCGTGCAGCGCGTCGCGGTTGCGCATACGGTTTTCGTTGGTTTCGAAGCGTTTGTCGATGGCGAGTTCCGGTCGTTCGAGGAACACCGTGAACGGATCCCAGAACGTCGGCACGATATTCATGTAGATCCAGCCGTCTGCGCAGCGGAACAGGTTCGACGGCACCACCGAGTGGAAGTCGCTGCCGTGGCGCGAGCGGATCACGCGGTTGCAGTGCCACATCACGGTGGTGAACTGGCTGAGCGTCATGACGACTTCCAGCATGCCGATGTCAATGGCGTTGCGTTCGCCAGCCACACGGCAGGCGTTGGCGGCAGTGAAGGCCAAGGCGCCGCTCTGGAACTCGACGTAGTGACCGGGCAGCGACAGCGGTGCCCGGTCGGGATCTCCCATCAGATTGGTGTAGCCGCCCATGGCGAGCAGTACGTTCGGCGTCGCCTGCCAGTTGCGCTTCGGCCCCGTGCGGCCGAATGGCGTGATGGCGCATTTGACCTCCGTCGTCCAATCGTCGAGACTGAGTGCATCGACGCCATCGGCGTCCTTGGCTTGCGCGACGACGATATCGGCGTTTGCGGCGAGTTCGGCGATCAGCTCCGGATCGTCGGTGCGAATGCGACGTTTCCCCGGGTGAAGAAACAACGACATCGCCTCGGAACGGACCCAGGCTGGATCGTCCGCGCCGGTTTCGACTCGTACGACGTCGTAGCCGGACTGGGCGAACAACCGACCGCAGAAACCGGCCGCGTATCCCCCGATTTCAAGTACCCGATCCATCGGGCGGCGAGCATAACGCGACCCGAAGCGAAAAAGAGACGACAGGGACACCCACCTGTGAGAGAGGGATGCCGGGCAGAGGAAGGGAACACCCACGTTGGAAAGGGTGAATGTCCCTATCCGGGAGGGCGCGCGTCGTTGTGGGGAAGGTCGATGCCGAGACCGGCGAGTTGCTGGTCCACCTGTTCAGCCCAGCCACAGTGAGAGGAATGGGACACCCACCTGTGAGAGAAAGCGGTAGGGGAGAGGAAGGGGACACCTACCTTGGAATAGGTGGATGCCCCTATCCGGAGGCTTCCGGGGGGCGTTAGGGCTTCTCAGCGATCGTGGTGATGCCGAAAGGAATACACGCGTGCTTGTGACTCGCCGATCCGGGTTTCAGTCCATCGAGGGCAGAGATTCCCGTAGGTCGAGGATCCTCCCACAGGCCCTTGATGACTAATCCCGCCGCTACTTGGCCGTTGACGATGTCCGACAGGAGGTGATGGGTCTCGCCGAACGAGATGCCTTCCTCGAAGTTGACCAGCCCGTCGGATTCCCGTTCGAGCAGCGGACCGCTGATTTGGGGTTGACTGAACCTCATCACGTAGCCCGTGCCGTCCCAACCCTTGTCCTCGGCCAGGTAGAAAGCGGGGTAGGTGTATTGGGAGCAGTACCTGCCGCCACCCTCTAGGACACGGTAGACCCCTGCGTACACTTGTGTGAGGTCGGGCACGTAGAGAAGAGAAATGGGTTGATGGACCCAGCGAAAGCGGCCGTCTTCGAACACCGAGAGGTCGCGCATGTCGCCCTGTACGGTCTCGACTTCGTAGCCGTAGTGGCGCGCTGCAGCGCGGTCGCGTTCGAGTTGCTCCGGCGTTAAGTCGAACACCGTCACATCCGCGCCCAGCAGTGAGTAGATCACGGACTGCTGACCGCCTCCGCCCGCCAGGCAGAGTACCCGGTCGCCGGGTCGGACCCGGCTCATCAGGAAGTCCCAGGTTGGCTTGTCCAGCCACGGTTCCGACAGCAAGGCAGCCTGCTGCCCGGTTCGATATCTGCGAAAAGGCTCGGTGTCGAGATCCAGGTAGGGTTCGCCGTATTCGCCCGACACCAGAGCCTGCAACGTCAGTTCGAGATTCCGCGCCGCGTGGGCATCCATCCAGTCCGGTGTTTTTGCCATCGCGGTAACGCTAGGGAAGTGCAACGCCCAGGTGGGCGAGTTGTATCTCGACCTGTTCGATCCAACCGCGATTGGCGGCGGGACTCGCCGGACTCGGGTGAAGGATGTGGCCGATCCGGATGCCGTCGCCCAGCACCTTGCGGGCGCGTGTTTCGCCGAAGCGGCCGACGCCGAGGACCAGGCTCGGCCGCAGGAAGTCGACGATGTCGACGAAGGCGTCATCGCAGGCGGCATACAGCGGCTCGCGCTCTTCGCGTGGCAGCTTGTCCGGGGTCCGGTTGCGCCCGGAGTCCTCGAGGAAGGCCAGCGGGCAGTAGTTCCAGACGAAGAACCGACGGAAGAATGCCTCGGGGGATCCGAAACGGGCCTTCGCCCAGCCCCAGAGGCGTTGACCGCTGATCTCCCGCCGCGTGCAGGCGAATCCCTCGACCGGCCGGGCGGGATGTTGCTCCCGCGGTGCTTCGACGCCGCCGTTGATGCCGAGCCAGTCGCGCACGGCGGTCACTTCGCCGAAGGGCACCCCGGTCTGCACCATGCCGAAGGGACCCGGGTTCATTCCGAGGAGCAGGATGTCCGCCTCGGTTCGGCAGTAACGGTCCAAGTACTCACGGTGTGCCCGGCAGGCGTAGTCGAGCGGGTTGTAGACATGGCGGACGGGTGGCCCGAAGCGGCACTCCGCCGCCGCGCGGGACAACGTTCGCGCGATCGTCGCGGGCGTACTGGGGTGTCTGGACACGTTCACGAGTCTACGTCGTGAACAACCGCTGCGCTTGGGTTCGCCCGAACAGTGCTGTAACCTGCCGCTACCAAGCTTTGAGTGCAGTAGGCGTGCGAATCGCGGTACTCGGCGGTGACGGCTTCATCGGCTGGCCGACGACGCTACATCTCTCCAACCTCGATCACGAGGTTGCCGTCGTCGACAACCTGAGTCGCCGCTGGATCGACACCGAACTCGGCGTGCAGTCGCTCACACCGATGGACTCGATCCAAGAGCGGCAGCGGATCTGGAAGGAAGTGAGCGGTCGCTCACTCGAATTCGAACACATCGACGTGGCTGGCGACTACGAGCGCTTCAAAGACTGGCTCGCCTCTTGGCGACCCGAGGCCGTGGTCCACTTCGCGGAACAACGTGCGGCGCCGTACTCCATGAAGAGCGATCGCCACAAGACCTACACGGTCAACAACAACGTCAACGCCACGCACAACCTGCTGAACGCCTTGGTGGCGACGGAACTCGATGCCCACGTCGTTCATCTCGGCACGATGGGCGTATACGGCTACTCCACCGCGGGCGCGTCGATCCCGGAGGGCTACCTGACGGTGGACGTGACCCTGGACGACGGCGGCAAGACGGCGCGCGAGATCCTCTACCCCACGGACGCAGGCAGCATCTACCACATGACCAAGTGCCTCGACCAGGTGCTGTTCCAGTTCTACGCCAAGAACGACGGCGTACGGATCACCGATCTGCATCAGGGCATCGTCTGGGGTACCCACACGGACCAGACCCGGCGCCACGAGCAGCTCATCAATCGCTTCGACTACGACGGCGACTACGGCACGGTTCTGAACCGCTTCCTGATCCAGGCGGCGCTCCATCACCCGCTCACCGTTCACGGCACCGGTGGCCAGAGCCGGGCCTTCATCCACATCCAGGACTCGGTACGCTGCATCGAGATCGCGCTCGCCAATCCCCCGGAGCGCGGCGAACGCACGAAGATCTTCAACCAGATGACCGAAGTGCACCGGGTTCGCGACCTCGCGAAGCTTGTCAGCGAGCTGACGGGCGCCGAGATCGCCTGTCTGCCGAACCCGCGCAAGGAGGCGGCCGAGAACGAACTCAGTGTCAGGAACGACCAGTTCGTGGCCCTCGGCCTTGATCCGATCAGGCTGCAGACGGGCCTGTTGACCGAACTCGTCGACGTGGCGAAGAAGTACATTCACCGCGTCGACCGGTCGCGCATTCCGAGCACCTCCGCCTGGACCCGGGAGATCGCTTCGAAGCTGGTCACCGAGATCGAGGCCAACGGTGCGCCAGGCGAGACGGGCTAGTGATCCGCGTCGCAACTAGCGCCGCCCGGCGCCCGTCTCGGCCCGCAACCCGCTAACTCTTCGAGGGCGACGTGTTCGCCTACGTCACGCTCGTCACCAACGCCGACTATTGCCTGGGGGCGCTGGCACTTGCCCGGTCACTGCGCCTCGTCGGCAGCGAGTGGCCGTTGGTGGTACTCGCGACGGAGGGCGCCGGCACTCTCGACGAGCTCAGGGCAGAGGGATGTGTCGTCGAACGCGTGAAGCAACCGCCACTGTCCCGGGAGTTCCGGGACAGCCACGAGCGACGCGCGCTGCACGCTAGAGATCCGTACACCAAGGGCATCAAACCGTCTTTCCACAATCCGCTGGACAACTTCTGCAAGCTCTCGTTATGGCTGCTCACCCGGTACGACCGCGTTGTGTTCTTGGACGCGGACACCCTGGTCATCAAGAACATCGACCGGCTCTTCGGCTACCCGGAGTTTTCCGCCGCACCGAATCTCTACCACGCGCTGGAGGACATCCACCGCCTCAATTCCGGGGTCTTCGTCGCGGCGCCGAGCGAGGCCACCTACGCGGCGATGCTTGAGCGGCTGGACACCCCGGACGTGTTCTGGCGGCGCACGGACCAGACGTTCCTGGAGACCTATTTCCCGGACTGGCACGGTCTGCCCTACACCTACAACGCCCTGCAGTACGTGTACTTCCGGCTGCCCGAGATGTGGCGCTGGTCGAGCATCAAGGTCGTCCACTACCAGTTCGAGAAACCTTGGCAGAAGGATCACCCGAAGGCCGCCGAACTCCGGCCGCTGATCGATCTGTGGCACGCGGTGTTGGACGGCAAGCCGATACCAACGGACCTGCCGGACCCGTGATCGTGGCATTGACCGGCGCGACCGGCATCGTCGGCCGGTTCGTCGCCGAGCGCTTGGCGCGGGAAGGTGTTGCTATCCGGGCTCTCGTGCGTGCGTCGTCGGATCGACGGGAACTGCCTCTTGACGTCGAGTGGGTCGAGGGCGGCATGACCGACTCCTCGTCGTTTGCCAGTCTCGTCGAAAATGCGGACGCCGTCGTGCATTGCGCCTACGAGCACGTCTCGGGACGGTATCGCGGCGGCGAGGGGGACGACTTGCCGGGATTCTGGCGGTCGAATCTTCACGGTGGCGTCGAGTTGATGCGAAAGGCGGTCGAGGCTGGCGTCACCCGGCTGGTGTTGATGTCCAGCCGAGCGGTGTTCGGACAACCGTCACCGCCGGGTTCCTGGGTCGACGACGACACCCGTCCGGTACCGGATACGCACTACGGAGCGCTGAAGCTCGCCTTGGAAGCCCACGCAAGCGCCTTTGCCGCAGTCCACGGGGTCTGCTTCTGCAGTTTGCGGCCCACCGGCGTCTACGGGGTCACCTACCCCCTGCAGCGAACCAAGTGGCTGGATCTCGCGCTAAACTTGGTTCGCAACGAACCCCTGCCGGAAGCCCGCTTGGCAACGGAGGTCCATGGACAGGACGTGGCGTCCGCGGTGTGGATCCTGCTGACGGCACGGGCCGATCTTATCTCGGGGCGAGCCTTCAACTGTTCGGATCTGGCGGTCGACACGCGCGATGTCATGGCGGCGATCGCCGAGGGGCTTCGGATTCGTGGAGAACTGCCTGCGCCTGCGACGAACGCGTTGCGAAATCCGATGCGTTCGGCGGGTCTTAGGAACCTCGGCTGGCAAGCCGGGGGCGATACGCGGCTCAACGACACCATCGGGGAACTGGTTGCCGCGGCGACACGCGTCAAGGGCTAGAGCGGCTCACGCTTCGCGGTGATCAAGCCAGCGGAGGACTGGGTAGCGAGCAAGATCACGAGTCCGCCTCCCAGGGCTCGTCGATGGGGGAGACGATGTCGCCGAGAACCTCCACGGAGCCGCGATGCAGGGCCGGCAGAGACGCTCGCTTCTTGGCGTAGGGTGACAGCACGGCGACAGGCTTGCCGTTCTTCGTGATCACGAGCGAGTCACCCGTACGGGCCACCTCGTCCATCACCCCGAGGCACTTGGCCTTGAATTCCGAAGCCTTGATCCTGTTCACGTCAGCGGTTCAGCCTAGGTCGTCCCATGAAGTCCCCCTTGCCGATCGGCGTGCCTTTCATGCGCAGCATGTCGTAGGTCGTGGTGGCGTGAAAGTAGAAGTTCGGCAGTGAGAAAGTCAGCAGGAAGTCCTCCGCCTTAAAGGGCATGACGAGGCTGCCCATGCGGAACTCCATGGGGTTGCCCTCGAAACCGTTCACGGTCTCGGCGGTGTACTGGCCGACACCTTCCCGCGCCTGCGCGACCAACGCCTGCAGGCCGGCGTAGTCGGTGTCCTCGACCCGCGGCGGCCCGAATACGCCCGCTTCCACGCCTTTCAGCGCGCCGAGGGAGTGGTGCGCGACGGAGAAGACTTGGAACGTGAACGGCAGCATGTCGTCGATCAGACGCGTGCCGAGGACGTCGTTCAGGTCGATGCCGCTGGCTTCGCAGTGGGCACGGCCCTTTTCGAGGACGCCTTCGATCGCGGGAAGAATCTGTTGGTAGGTGCCGACGGTGGCGTCATACAGCGAGGTGGACATGGGACCTCCGATTGTTAAAGGATTGCGGAAAGCGCGCGAGTATAGAACGCGACCGCTGGCGCGGTCGCCCGAGATTTCGGTATGCGAAATCTCTTCGGGCTGGAGGCGCTCTAGAGCAATCTACTGAGACCTACTGTACGGCGGGAGAAAAGGCGGATCTATGAAGGCACTGAAGATCGTTGGCATCGCACTCATCGTCTACGTGGGGTTGGTCGTGCTGTTCGAGTCCCTGCTTGGGTACTTCCAGCCCGAACCGCCCGGGTCCATCACCATCACGACGACCGATGAGGACGGCAACGCGCACGACCGGGTGCTGACGGAGCTCGCCAGCGACGGCAAGGTCTACGTTGCCGTGAACCACTGGCCGCGGGCCTGGTATCGGCGCGTGCTCGAGAACCCCCATGTCCAGGTCGCCCGCGCAGACGGCGTCAAGGTGGATTACGTTGCCGTGCGAGTTGACGGCGAGGAACACGACCGCGTGGCCGAGGACAATCCGCTGGGAATCGTGATCCGCTTCTTCATGGGATTCGCACCCCGGTACTTCGTCCGTCTCGATCCCGCCTGACTCGAAAAGGGACATCCACCCTACGGCGAAAAAGGGACACCCACCCTAGCGCCATCGTCGCGGGCGCATCGGCACACCCCCAAGGCGTTTCTCCATGCGTTCGAAGCGCTCACGATCGGCACCGCGCCAGCGCAGCTCCCCCAACGACTCGCCGAGGGGCACGTCTTCCACGAGGATCGCCAACCGCTTGTACAAGGCGACCTCCTCGCGCATGTCGTTCAAGGTCTGCGCCAGGCGGATGCCGCTACGGACCTTGACGTCCCAGTCGGACGAGTGCGGCGGGATCGACTCCACCGTGCCGTAGCGTGTGAGCAGTGTGGCGGCCGTTTTCGCGCCGAACCCCGGTACGCCCGGAATGCCGTCGGCGGTGTCGCCCACTAGGGCCAACCAGTCGGGAATGCTCGCCGGGTTGCAGCCGTTGCGTTGACGCACGCCATCCTCGTCGATGACCCGTCGTCGCATGCGGTCCACCTGGACGACGCGATTGCCTGTCACGCACTGTCCAAGATCCTTGTCCGGGGTCAGAATCCTGACCTGCGCGACGTCGTCGCGCCATCGTTTCGCTGCCGTCGCCAAGGCGTCGTCAGCCTCGTAGCGATCCATGGACCAGACGGTAATGCCAAGGGACGCCACGGCTTCCTCGACGAGGTCCATCTGCGCGACGAGAGCCGGTTCCATGCCTTCGCCCGTCTTGTAGCCGGCGAACATCTCGTTGCGGAACGACTCGATGGGGTTGTCGAAGGCGACGGCGAGGTGGGTTACCTGCTCCTCGGGATCATCCAGCAGGCCCAGCATGGACGACATGACCCCGACGACGCCCTTGACGTCCATCCCGTTGGGGGCGCTACGGTCGGGTCGCGGAGCGTACTGGGCCCGGTACAGCTCGAAGGTGCCGTCGACGACATGCAGTCTCATGGCGCCATTACAAACGACACGGCGCTACGGTGCAAAACCCGCTACAGTTGAATGTTCACCGATTGACCATTGGGAGGGGACCGTGGAGTTCGGCGAATTCAAGAACACCGAAGCCTTCAATCCGACCTTCAAGCGCGTTCGCGAACTGGGTCTGGAACAGCACGCGTTCGAACTCGATTCCTACGGTTTCACTGTGGTGCCGCCGGACAAGGTCGCCGATCGGGCATTCTTCGAGCGCATCCGCGAAACCGTGCTGCGCGTCTGCAAGGAGCGCACCGGAATCGAGTTCGATCTCGAGCAAAACGGCACCTTCGGCGAGTACAAGGCGCAGCCCCAGTCGGACGGCCAGTTCCTGTTGTTCTACCTCCTCATGGCGGACCGGATCTTCGAGGAGTGGATCCTCAACCCGACCCTCTACACCCTGATCGACTACCTGATGCGGGGCCAGCAGCAGCTTTCCAGCCTCACGTCGTTCGTGAAGTGGAAGGGTGAGCGCAAGGGTCTCGGGCTGCACAGCGACAGTCCGCCGGACCGCGATGGTCGCCTGCCCGCCTGCTCGGACGTCGCCAACGCCGCCTATTGCCTGACCGACTACACCCTGGAGAACGGTTGCATCGCCATGGTTCCCGGCAGTCACCTCTACTGCCGCCAGCCGCGCGCGGGCGAGGGCGAAGACTCCGCAGTGCCGGTGGAGGCCGAGGCGGGATCGCTGATCGCCTGGCACGGCAACACCTGGCACGGCGCGTTCGAGAAGAAGACCGACGGCCTGCGGCTGAACGTCACCAGCTACCACTGCCACCGTCGACTCAAGAACCAGGAAAACTACCAGTGGCGGGTCAGCCAGGAGATGCTCGACCGCAATCCGCCGGAGTTCGCCCGCCTGGTCGCCGCCGACGACCACATGGGCTGGGACGAGCACGGTCCGGACTACTCGCGGGGAATCCGCTACCTGAGCCCTGAGGCCAAGAAGCGGCTGCAGGCGATGCGCAGTAGGCGCACCGAGCCGAAGAAGGCGTCGGCCGCGTAGCGACGTCCGACATCCGGACGTCAGATCTGCGAATACTGCGACTCGAAGTCCCGCCTCAGGACGGCGTCGCGTTCACTCACGAGCCCAGTACGGGACCATTCGGCGAGCGCCTTCATGGGGAATCGCCTACCGGGGCAGGTTGTCTCGGCGCCACCGCGGACCTGTCGATGTGCGCCGAGTTCGGCCATCGGAAAGCGCAGCTTCAGCTTGAGCAGCAGTTCGCGCAGCGCGTCGAGCTGCGCGCCGCTCGGAGCGGCGGTGTCGAAGTCACCATCCACCACCACGGCGATGCTTCGCGGGTGTTGGCCGCGTTCTGAATCGTCCAGTTCGGCGTGGATGCAGCCGTCGGTGTCGATGCGGTAGTGGAACCCGCCCGCAGGGCAGCCGCCATGGTGCAACAGGATGAACTTCACGCCGCCGCGACGGGCCTTCGCGGCGCTCGACCGGGCGGTGGTCGCTTCCACGGATGAAACCGGTCAGCGCGCGGGCGCGATGCCGAACTCACGCAGCGTGTCGGCCACTGTCGGTTTGCCGACCCGAAGCCGGTCGTCGCTCAGGAGATAGGTGAACACGTAGCCGAGACCCAGGATCAGGATGCCGATCAGGAAGCAGTAGATCACCGCGCGGTCGGGATACTGATCCTTCAGGTAGCCGACGTACAGCGGCCCGAATATCCCCGCCGCGGCCCAGGCCGTGAGCATGGCGCCGTAGATGGTGGACATGCGCTTCGTACCGAACACGTCCAGGACGAACGACGGCATGGTGGCGAAGCCGCCGCCGAAGCACAGCAGGATGTAGCAGACGAGTGCCGAGAAGATCCACGGATCCCGCTCGGTCATCAGGATGCCGAACACGAGCATCTGGCTCGCCAGCAGGATGCGGAACACGGTTACACGGCCGATGCGATCCGACAACAGACCCCACAACAGGCGACCCACGCCGTTGCACAGCGAACTGACGGCGATCAGCGTGGCGCCGTATTGGGCGAGAAGCTCGGGTTCGACGGAGGGGTCGGCGAGCCCCCAGACGTCCTGCAGGAGCGACGATTGGAAGCTGATCACGGCGATGCCCGCGGAGATGTTGAAGAAGAACACCAGCCACATGATCACGAACTCGGGCGAGGTCAGGCAGGCGCGCAAGGGCACGTCGGGTGTGTCGTCGGCCGCCGCCGCGGCGGGTGCGAAGTCCGGCGGCGGATCGCGGAGCATAAGACTCGTCGGCACGAGGATCAGGGCGAAGATGATGCCGAGCCAGAAGAACATCGACACCAGATCGCTCTCGGTCCGAAGTTCCAAAACCGGTGCGAGAACCTTGCTCAGGAGCAGCGCGCCGACCCCGAATCCCATGACGACGACGCCGGTGGCGAGCCCCTTGTGGTCGGGGAACCACTTCGCCACGGTTGCGACGGGCGTCACGTAGCCGAACCCGATGCCCGCCCCGCCAATGACGCCGTAGCCCAGGTAGAACAGCCACAGCAGGTCCAACTGAAGGGCCAGGCTCGCGATCAGGTAGCCGCCGGCGAACATGACGCTCCCCGCCAATGCCAGCTTGCGGGGTCCCAGCTTCGGCAACTGGTGCCCCGCCCAGGCCGCCGACGTGCCGAGGGCGAAGATGGTGATGCTGAATGCCCAGGCGGTCTCCGTGAAGGTCCAACCCAGCTGGCGAACCAGCAGCGTCTGGAAGTAGCTCCACGCGTAGACCGTGCCGAGGCAGATCTGCAGGTTCGTGCACAGCAGCGCCGTGACGATTCGCGGGACGCGGTGGCTACCTTGAGCCATGTGTCTGCGGGATCGTCACGATCCGTCGGATCCCGGTTTTCGTCGACTGGCGAAGTGCCTGAACAACCTCGCGAGATGGCCGACCTCGTCGTTGCGGTCGAGCAACTCGGCGTCGGTGGTCTCGTCGTCTCGCGCGAGCGACACCGCGTAGGCCATGAGCCTCGCCATCGGTTTCGCCGCGAGGTTGACCAGCCAGATGGCGGCGACCACGCCGATCGCGCCGACGACCACGAACAGCCACATCTGCTGGCCGATGGCGCGCTGGATCTTGAGCGCGATGAGGCCCCGGTCCATGCCGACATGGACGGTACCGGCGACTCCCGCGAGGATCGGGCTGCCGACTTCCACGAAGTCGCCCATACCGGCCAGCGTGCGTTCCACCGTCTCCGTGCTCAACGGGTCGCCCTGCAGAATTTCCTCGGGTATGCCCGGCACGAAGGTGTGGGCGATGAACTCTCCGGATTCGTCGGTGATGTAGATGTAGCGTATGCCCTGGATCTCGAGAAACTGGTCGATCAAGGACTGCAACGCCGCCAGATCGCGGTTCAGCAGGATGTCGACGCTGGCGTCGGCGATGGTCTTGGCGATGCCCTTGCTGTTGCTGATGTACTCCTCGGAGAGATGGGTGTCCACGGTGTAGACGTTCAGGATCGATGTCGATAGGCCGATCGCTCCGAACAGCATGAAGACCCCGAAGGTGGTCTTGCGGAAGAGCTTCTTGACCTTGATGTCGGGAACGTCCTCGCGCTGTTCCGAGGGCTCAGGCGCCGACATTGGCGAACCTCCGTTCCCAATCGTCCAACGTGACGAAGCGGCCCTCGTCGACGACGGTGTAGTACACCCCCTGCAGGCCTTGCCGGCGATCCGGTGCAAAGGAAACCATCTCGCCGATCCCGAGATCGAAGTCGCGGATGGTGAACACCGCCTGCTCCAGGCCCTCGCGGGAAGGGTTGTCACCCAGCCGGCGCAGGATCTCGACGAGTAGCTTTGCGTCCAGGAACCCCTCGAGACTCACGAAGCTGTGGGGGAAGGGCGTGTACTCCTCCGTGACCAGTTGAGCGGGTACTTCGGGGTTGTAGCGGGCCATGAATTCCCGGTATTCCCGGACCGCCGGAATGGAGACATCCTCGTAGCTCGGCACCACTTGGGAGTTGACCAGGAGCTGCGTGTACCGTTCGGCGTCGTCCCGGCCTTCGGACAGGAGCTTCAGCATGTTCTCGCTGCCGACGAAGGACAGGTTCGCGAGCGGCACGTTGAGGCCGAGATCCACCGCGTCCCGGGCGAAGGCCGCGCACGCGGCGTAGGAACCGATGCAGATCACCGCCTCGGGATTCCTGTCCTTGAGAATCTCGACCTGCCTGCGCATGACGCTGGTGAATTTCGATCCCCGCTGGTAGGTCGCCTCGCCGACGATCCGCTCGCCGTGGCGCGCCAGCGCCTTGCGCACGCCCGCCCAGCCACTCCGACCGTAGGCATCGGCCTGGTAGAAGACGGCGATGCGTCGTCGTCCGACGGCGACGAAGTTGTCGACCAGACCAGCGGTTTCCTGACCGTAGGACGCGCGCAGATTGAAGGCGAAGTCACCATAGGGCGGTTCGCGCTGGGGTGCCGCGCCGGTAAACGGGAAGAACAGGAACATGTCGCGGTCCTGAAACTTCTTCAAGAGCGGCAGCACGCGGGTGACGGTCGGCGTACCGACATAGCCGAACAGGAGAAAGACATCGTCGTCCAGCATCAGCGTGGTGCTGTTCTGGACCGCGGGGTCGGGCTGGTAGCCGTCGTCGTAGATCGTCTGCCGGATGCGCCGTCCGCTGATGCCGCCGGCGCGATTGATGTGCTCGAAGTAGGCCATGGCACCCCGGTACAGCTCGATGCCCAGGCCCCGGGACGGCCCCGAGAAGGCCGCTGACGTGCCGAGGATGAACTCGTCGTCGCTGACTCCGCCGAAGCCGTTCGCGGCACGCACCCTGATCCAAGGCGCGATCAGAGAGATTGCCAGGAGTGTGCGCCGCGTGAGCATCGGCGGATCGTCCCCTTCGAGATGGGCGTACTCTAACGCTTCCGGTAGTTGAAGTGGGGTACGGGAACTCGGGATACTACGCGTCCTCATGGGCATCAACGTCACTCCGATCGAGGGCAAGGCCTTCGGCGCTGTCGTTACCGGGATCCGTCTCGGCGGCTTGAGCGACGAGGCGTTCGCGTCGATCAAGACCGCGTTCCTCAAGCACGGCTTCCTGTTGTTCCCGGGCCAGTACCTGACCGCCGAGGAGAACATCGCCTTCGGTGAGCGCTTCGGCGAGTTGGAGTTCGGCGCCAATCCGATGTCGAACAGCCGGCGCAACGACGACGGTACGTTCGGCAAGGTCTTCGGCATCGAGTCCCAGGTGATGCGCACCAATGTCGGCAACGAGGCCTGGCACACCGACTCCACGTACAAGCCGATCAGTTCGAAATGCGCGATGCTGTCGGCCGTAACCGTACCGGACGAAGGCGGCGGCACCGAACTCGCCGACCTGCGTTCCGCCTACGCGGCGCTCGACGCCGAGACCAAGGACCGCATCGCCGACTTGAGTGCCTACCACTCGACGCAGTTTTCGCAGGCCAACGACGTGGGTGACTTCCCGCCCCAGAACCCGCAGGGGATCTACCACGGCGAGGCGTACCTCCGGCCGTTGGTCAAGGTCCATCCGGAGACCGGGGTCAAGAACCTCTTCGTCGGTCGCCACGCGTTCGGGATTCCCGGCTTGGCGCGGGAAGACAGCCGCGCGCTCTTGACGTCGCTCGTCTCGTTCGTGGTCTCGGACGAAACCCGCGTCTACAGCCACCGCTGGCAGGAGGGCGACACGCTGCTGTGGGACAACCGGGCGGTCATGCACCGTGCCGTGCCATACGACTACTCGAAGCCGCGGGTGTTGATCGGGACCCGGGTGGCGGGCGACCCGGCATCGGAACTCGCCTACTATCCTTCGGACCCGGCGGCCGAGGCGGGTCGCGAAGCGCTCCGAATGGAGCTCGCGCTGCTGCGCGACGAGACCGCAGACCGACGTTACGGCGGCACGACAGCCAGCGCACACGCGTAGCGCCCCAAAGCCGTCCCCGGGGCTTCGCTTCGCTGTGCCCCGGGGTTCGCCTCCGGCCCAGCCACGCCGACCTTGC
>VXPO01000142.1 GCA_009839505.1 Gammaproteobacteria bacterium | reverse complement strand
GCGGCGCGCCGCAAGCGGCGCGACCCGGGGCACAGCGAAGCGAAGGCGCGTCGTCTCGACACGGCCGGGGCCAGCTTTTGGCGCTACGGGCGCAAGTCCGGGAGGACGTAGTTCTTGGCCTCCAGGTCGGCGCGCACGACTTTCTTGTCCATCTTGCCCGTCGACGTCAACGGGATGGCCTCTACGAACATGATGTCGTCCGGCAACTGCCATTTCGCGAACCGTGTCGTGCAATGCTCAAGGATCGACTGCGGCGAGATTTCGGCGTCGGGGTCGAGGATGACCAAGGCCACGGGCCGCTCATCCCATTTGGGATGCGGTTGGGCGACCACGCAGGCCTGGGCGACACCGTCCATGGCGACGATGTGGTTCTCGAGGTCCACCGACGAAATCCACTCGCCGCCGCTCTTCACCAGGTCTTTCGAACGATCGGCGATGACGAGGTATTCCTCCGGATCGATCGTGCCCACGTCGCCGGTGATCAGCCAGTCACCGTGGAACCGCTCCGGCTGAGGGTTGCGGTAGTACTCGGAACAGATCCAGGGACCGCGAATCAGGATCTCGCCGACGCTCTCGCCATCGTGGGGCAGGCGGTTGAAGTCCGTATCGAAGATATCGACCTCCAGTCCCGGCATGAGTTGACCGGCCTTGCCCACGTTGGTCAGCTGCTCGTCCAATGACATGGCCAAATGCTTGCGCTTCATGAGCCGGCGCGACAGTGTCGCCAAGGGACTCGTCTCGGTCAGCCCCCAGCCTTGGATCATCTCCACGTCGAGGGTGTCGTGGAACCACCGGATCAGCGACGCGGGGGGCGCGGAACCCCCGCAGGTCACGCGCGAAAGCGCCGATAGATCGTGGGCATCCGGGTCCGCCTGCACGGTCGCCTTGACGCCCTGCCAGATGGTGGGGACACCCGCCGACAGCGTCACGCCCTCGGATGCCATCAACTCGACCAAGCGGCGCGGATCCATGAAGCGGTGCGGCATCACCTGTTTGCAGCCGAGCATCAGGGCCGACCACGGAATGCCCCATCCCATGGCGTGAAACATCGGCACGATTCCGCACACCGTATCCGTCGCGGACAACCCCATGGAGTCGGTCATGCACTGGGCCATGGTGTGCAGGTACTGGGACCGGTGTTCGTACTCGACGCCCTTGGGATTCCCGGTAGTACCGCTGGTGTAGCAGAGGCCCAAGGGGGAGTTCTCGTCGATGTCCGGCCAGTCGTAGCGCGTCGGCTGGCCGGCGATGAAGTCCTCGTAGTCCACCGCCGGGGCGATGCTCGTGGTCCAATCCTCGAAGCCCTCCTCCACCGCGACGACCATGCGTTCCACCGACGCGATGCGTCCGGCGAGCGGTTCGAGCAGCCCCAGCGCATCGGCATCGGCAATGATCAATCGATCCTCGGCGTGGCCGATGATGTACTCAATGTCGGCCGCGGAGAGGCGGATGTTCAACGTGTGCAGCACGGCACCCATCCCCGCCGCGGCGTGATAGGCCTCGAGATGGCGCGAGCCGTTCCACATGAAGGTCGCCACCCGGTCGCCGGGCCGGATCCCGGCACCGCGGAGCGCATGCGCCAACTGGTGTGCCCGGTCCCGCGTCTCGGCGAGTGTCTGCCGTCGGGTTCCCGTAGCCGTGGCGGTGACGATCTCCTCTGCCGGTGCCACCGTTGCACCGCGGTCCAGTATGCGCGACATCGTGAGCGGCGAGTGCTGCATGCCCATCCGTAGCGTTCTCCTACGCCAAGAGATCGCGAAGTCTAACCAACAACCAATCGCCCGTCCGAATGAGCACCCGGCGGTCAATTTCGCCAACACGGATGGCCAAAACCGCCAAACGGTACAGCCAGGACGTACCCACGCGCGAGCCAACACCTTGTGAATTCAACGCGTTACAACCCGGTGGAACTTGGCACGGGACTTGAAATCAAACAGGCAAGACCCCATTGAGGAGATGCCATGCTGACAAGAATCTCCCGCATAGCTGCCCCGAGAACGACACTCGCCGTGGGCGTTCTGCTGGTCGTCGCCATGCTGTGTTTCGGCGCACTGGCCGAGTCCGGCACCTTGTCCGAGGCGACACGGGGCGATGCGTCGAGCTCGTGGACCTCGATCTTGGGTCTCGACCACTCCCCCGCGTGCAGCGAGGGTCATAGCTGGAGGACACGATGAGCAGCCGGTACTCCAAGTTGAGGCGCGACCGCACGGAGGGTTGGCTCGGGGGCGTCTGCGCCGGCATCGCCCGCTACATCGGCATCGACCCGGCCTTCATTCGCGTCGCCTTCGTAGTCGCCGCGGTGTTCTTCACCAAGATCACCATCGGCGCCTACGTCGTGGCATGGATACTCATGCGACCGAGCGATGAGATCGCGGCGCAGCGCGCGGGGAGTGTGTAACAGGAGCCCAGCCGGCCAGGCGTCGCTCGGACTCAATCTTCTCCGCGCAGAAATCCCATGATCCAGGCTGCGACTGTGCACGCGTCGGTGGTTTGATCGAGCGAGTGCAGGCCAGGTGCGAACGCCGGACCTAGCTGTTCGCGGCGGCGGTGCAGGAGGAGCGCCGCGTAGTCCTTCGTGAACTCCGGGTGACCCTGGACGCCCAGTAGCCGGTCGTCGATCACGAACGCCGCGTTCGGACAGAACGGACTCGACGCCACCAACCGTGCCGCATCCGGCAGCATGTCAACCTGATCGCGGTGACTCGCGAGCAGTTTGAACTCGCCAAGCGACGGTCGCATCCACGGTTCCGTGTGCACCACGTTCCACGAGTGGACACCCACGCCCCATCCCGACGGCGCCGGACCGACCTGGCCGCCGAGGGCCTGGGCGATCAATTGGTGACCAAAGCAAATACCCACCGTCCTTACGCCGGCACGGTCGATGTTCCGGACGAACTCGCCGAGTTCGTCGATCCAGGGTTCGTCGTCATAGACGCTGGCGCGGCTACCGGTGATGAGATAGCCGTCGCAGTCGTCCACCCGCGCCGGGTAGCAGCGCTTCTGGACATCGAAGAACTCGAACTCGGCCGCGTCGGCCGCCCGTCCCAAGGTGTCGACGAACATCTCCGGATAGTCGCCGAACCGGTCGCGGTTCTCCTCGTCGACGTGATCCGCTTGAAGGATGCCAATGCGCATGAGCCCGCTCGTTGAGTAGTGATCGTCAGATGATCTCGAAGTACCGTCCAAGCTGCCAGGCGTTGACGTGACGTTCGTACTCCCGGGACTCCCACAGGCGCGTGCTGACATAGTGGTCGACGAACACGTCGCCGAAGAGCCCGCGGGCAGCCTCGGATCGCGCAAGCCGGGACGCCGCCTCACGCAGCGTCGGCGCGAACCGGGACTCCGGTGGCAAAGTGTCCTCCACCTCGTAGGCGTTGCCCGCGACGGGCGCGGGCGGTTCCAGCTTCTGCTCGATGCCGAGAACGGCGGCACCGATAGTGGCGGCGGAGACGAGGTAGGGATTGGCGTCGGCCCCGCCCACACGGCCCTCGATGTGGCCCCTGGCGTCGTCGCCGGGGATGAACCGGAACGCCGCCGTGCGGTTGTCCACGCCCCATGTTGCAGCGGTCGGTGCCCAAGCTCCCCTCACAAGACGCGTGTAGCTGTTGACGGTCGGCGCCAGCATGGCAAGGAACTCCGGGACGAATCGCACCATGCCGCCGAGTGCCCAGCGCGCCCGGTCCGCAATCTCGTCGGATCCCGCGTCCGGGTCGGCAAACGCATTGCCCCCGTCCCGATCCAAGAGCGAAAAGTGGTAGTGCCCACTCTGGCCGGGATAGTCCATGGACCACTTGGCCATGAACGTCGCCATGGCGCCGCGTTTCGCGAAGAACGTCTTGGAGAACGTCTTGAAGAGTGTCGCCCGGTCCGCCGCCTCCAGACCTTCCGCGGCCTCGAGCGCGGCTTCCCACACACCCGGGCCGGTTTCGCAATGCAGTCCCTCGAGCGGCATGCGGAAGTCGATGCAGTAGTGCATGAGGGCCTCGAAGATCTCCGAGTTGCTTGCCGCGCGCAGAACCGAGTAGCCGAAGTTGCCGGGAGTCAGTGGCGCGAGG
>VXPO01000021.1 GCA_009839505.1 Gammaproteobacteria bacterium | reverse complement strand
CGCCAAGGTCATCGCGGGCTGGAACCTGCTCGGCGTCGTGGACGTGCTGCAGGCCAAGGCCGGGAGCACACCGTCCGGCGGCGGCGAGGCCGACAACTACTTCGACAACTTCGACTGGAAGGTCGCCTACAGCTTCGACACCTCCAGCAACGCGTGGGAGAAGTCGATCCCGGAGGACGGCAGCGCCAACGCGAAGGAGATCGTCAACGGCAAGGGCTACTGGGTCTGGAGCACGGAGGCCGGCACGCTGGTCCCGTAACCGAAGGCGAACCCTAATCCCCGCGGAGGCAGCAACCTCCGCGGGGAATGATGAAAGAGAAGAACGGACCACCCTGCTCTCGGAGAGAGCGCCAAACCGAAGACTACAGCTCCACAAGGGGGGTAGAAGTGAGATTCACCAAGATTCCGCTCATAGCGACATTGATGGCAGTGGCGCTCTCGCTGCTTATCGTGCTGCCCACGCTGGCGCAGACGGCCGATATCACCGACGGGAAGCTGTCCAGTGGCGTAGTCACTGCTGGCGTATTCGCGAACATCGGGGACGCGGAGCTCGACAAACTGAGAGACGCGGCGGCGGCGGGCCTCCCAGGCGGCGAAACCGGCGCCTACGTTCCCGTGGCGACTGAGCCCCCTACGCCCGCGAACAACGTGGGTGAACACGAGGCCAGCGACCGCGCCCACCTGGTGACCCCCGAGGCTTCCCCCCAGGACACCCTCTTCAGGAACACGCTGTACGTCTCCAACGATGGCGCCGCGTACAACACCATCCTCATCAACGTGGCGTCCGACCTTGCCACCTGTGACACGAACGACGCTACCAGGGCCAACGTGACGGCCTCGGTGAAGAACAACCGTTCCGGCAGAACCGTTACGTTGCAACTCGTCCAGACCGATGGCGCTGACGATAACGTCCAGGGTTTCATCAAGGTCGTTGAGGACGGCGCCACGGGCACATTGGTGGACGGCACCAACACCGCGGTCCAGGAGGACGGTGAAGACGTTGTTGCCGAGCTTCGTGAGTTCGGCGGCCCGACTTGGTGCGACAACGACGAGACGCGTAGCTACGACGCGAACGATCCCCCGACCCCGAACGACCCTAGCGACGACACCACTGGCATTGAAGTTGAAGTTGGGGCGGACGGCGCGCTCTACGGCCCGGTGGCGGTGCCCGGCGAGTACGGGCAGCCAGTGGCCGCTACCGGCCCGCCGACTACACAGGAGATCGCAACGATCTTCGCGGAGCACGGCGACCGGCTGACCATCACCACAACCGGCGGCTCCGGCGTCATCGAGCTGGTGGTGGACGGCGACGGGCCCGAGTTCACCGCCGTCACACCGGAAGACAACACCGTGACGCGCCCCAGCCGCCTCACCTTCTCTTTCGAGGTGCGGGACGACGACTCCGGCCTCCGCCACGACGGCGAGAGCGTCACCTCTAACGACGGCGACCTCGAAGAGGTCAACCCGGACGGTGACCACAACCTCCACAACGAGCCGCTCTCTGTGGACCCGGGCACGGCGGTTTCCGCGAACGGCCGGTCCGCAGACATTGACGTCAAGGTCGTGGTGAACCCGAGGACGGGTGCCGAATCGAATCTCAGTACCTCTGACATCAGCGCGTCCGGCACGTGGAGTATGGCGGGCAGCCGGCCGGGCGTCGCCTACGCCTTCTCGGCCAGCGGCGCCGACAGGGGTGATGCCCACTACCTCTACCAGTTGGAGGCCACCGACCGCGCGGGCAACACGTCCATGACCGACGCGGAGTCGGGCACGGACGCGGCGGAGCCGTACGTCTTCCGCGTGGACGACGAGGACCCCGCACTGATCGGCGTGCGGACCGGCATCTCTTGGAGCGCCGACGATGACGCTGAAGAGGTGGACCGCTCCTATGTCGCGCTCACGTTCACGGACGCCAACGGCGCGGACGCCCTCGGCGACGTCGACACCGACAACATCACCGTCGTCGGCCACACCATCGTCGGCGTCATCCACCCGAGCGAGCGGCCGGTGATCAACCGGAACACGCCGATGGCGACCATGCCGGCTGCGGGCGACTCAGTAGAGCCGAAGGCCCCAGCAACGGTTGCGATGCCGTCAGTGTCCGTGACAGGGACACTCGCAGATGGCACCACTGAGTACACCCTGACCCCGAGTGCTAGCTGCAGCATCACCTCCGTGGGTACTACACCAACCTCGGATGAAGTCATCGCTGCTACGATCGCGGTGATTGCCACCAGCGGACTTGGCACCGGCGAGACTGACCCGGCGGTCGCCTACTGTGCGTTGTGGACGACGTATCAGACGTACCTGAATGACTTGGCCACCTACAACACCAAGAAGACAGCGTTCGACAACTACAACCAGTACAAGCGCGAGAACCCCGGCGAGGACATCGAGGGCAACTCCATCACCGAGCCGCGCGCCCGCGTCTACCTGGAGCTCTCCGAGGACCTCGCGGCCGACGCAGAGCCGGACGTCGTGGTCGTCGGCGGAGCGGTCTTCGACCTCGCTGGCAACACCAACGAGGCGGACACGGTCGAGGCGGTGGACTGGATCGCCCCGAGCCTGACGGTGACGGTGACGGGCACCGCGAACGACCGCCCGGTCGTGAACGACGAAGGTTCGTTCTCGATCGACGTGCAGTCGGACGAGGACCTGCGCCGCCGCCCTGTGGTCTTCTTCGTGGAGATTAACGCGGACGAGGATGACGACGGTGAGCTCGATGGTACGTACAGCATAGCGATGGCTGACGAGGCCTCCCCGCTGACCCAGCAGGAGGATGAGAACCACTGGGCCAGGAAGTACAGGAGGTCCAGTATCGAGATCGACCTTGCTTCTGACGAGAGCGGCAAGATTATCGGTGTTGTCGTGCTCGGCCACGACGGCGAGGACAACTCTGGCGCGACCGCGGGCTGGACGGTCGGTGACCACCGGAACGCCGCGGAACCGCGTTCTGGGAACGGTCTCAACCTCACCAAGATGGACGGCGCCGGCCTGCTGGTCGAGATTGACGAGCAGTTCAACAACAAGGTCGACACGGGCATCGGCGAAGTGACGCCGCGGAGCGACGACGACGGCGAGGAGACCGAAAGCGCCAACCCGTTCGTCAAGCTCACCTTCGGCGGTGAGGACGACGAGTACGAGATCGCGGGATTCGACGACGGTGACTCGCATGACACCGTTACCGTGACGGAGATCACGCTGAACGGCGAGAACGTCATGGCCCACCTGAACCGGGTGAGCGCGACCGAGTTCTCGCTGGTGCTGCGCGACCTCGCGGTCGACTCGTACGAGGTCGAGTTCGTGGCCGAGGACGAGGCGGGCAACGAGATGGACGACGGCTCGTTCACCTTCGACGTGAACGAGCGCCAGCCGTACGAGATCGAGGTCCAGCCGGGCTGGAACCTGGTCTCGCTGCCGGCGACGCCGCTGGAGCCCGCGATAGCCGACGTGCTGGCGAGCAACCAGTACATCTCGCCGGTGCTCGGCTACCAGGAGGGCGACTGGATCACGGCCATCCGTGAAGAGGACGGCACGTGGCGCGGTCGGCTGACGGAGATCGTCGGCGGCTACGGCTACTGGGTCCACGCCCGGACGTTCGAGTCCGTCGAGACGATGCTCTCCGAGGTCGACCCGGCCGGGACGCTCCCGACCGTGCCGGTGACGGCGGGCTGGAACCTGCTCGGCGTGCTGGACATCTTCCAGACCGACGCGGGCGATCCACCAGCCGGCGACGCTGAGGCTGACAACTACTTCAGCAGCATCGACTGGAAGGTGGCGTACACGTACGACACCAGGCACAGTCTGTGGGTCAAGGCCACACCAGGGAACGACACGGATGCCCCTGAGGGTAGGTCCGCAGACGACGAGGGCTACCGAGAGTTGGTTGTTCGGGCGGAGGTTACGGATGATGAAGGCAACGTAACTACGCCAGCAGTAACAAAGGTTGTTACTGAGGAGGTTCATGCCGGTAAGGGCTACTGGGTCTGGTCGCCGGCGCCGAACACACTCGTCCCGTAACACGGACGCGCACAGCAAGGGTACGAACGAAGCCCCCGC
>VXPO01000025.1 GCA_009839505.1 Gammaproteobacteria bacterium | reverse complement strand
CCCCCCACATCTCTCGCGCCCATTCCCCCCGCTCCACCGAGCAGCTCTCCCCGAACAAAAAAATCTTGTTTTTTTTAATTGCATGCGCCCCCCTTGTGGGCCCCCCGCCACGTGGTGACCCACCTCATGGTCGCTCGCCCTGCATTCGTTCGCCTTCGCTCACCACCGTGTCGCCACACGCTGCGGGGTTGCCTTCACCGGCCGACTGTCTGTCGATCAACGGTGTGTTGCCGTTCCTCAACCCACTACGTTCGGATCGGCAACGTGCGATGGCGTGTCCCCGTAGCAGCGAACAGAGCGTTCGACAACGCCGGCGCCACGGGTGGTACACCGGGTTCGCCGACGCCGGCTGGCAGCCGGCCCTGGGGCGCGACCAGCTCCACCGTCGTCGCGGGCGCTTGTGCGATGCGCAGCATGGGATAGTCGTGGAAGTTGCTCTGCACCACGGCGCCGTTCTTCATGCCGATGTCGCCGTAGAGTGCGAGCGACAGTCCGAACACCACGGCCCCCTCCATCTGCGCACGACAGGTGTCCGGGTTCACGTAGGTGCCGCAGTCGAGCACGACGTAGGCGTTGGACACGCGGGGCTGGCCGCCCGCCACACTGGCTTCGAGCACGGTGGCGACGTACGAATTGAAACTCTGGTGGACGGCGAAACCGAGTCCGACGCCTTCCGGCCGGGGTTTGTTCCACGCCGACAGCTCGCGCACCCGTTCGACGACGTGGCGCAGGCGACCGAAGTCCAGCTCGTGGCCGGGCAGGGGCTGCTGGCCGGGCGGCTTAAGCTTGCCGCTGGCCGGGAACATGCTGAGGCGATGCTCGATGGGATCTCTTCCCACGGCGGCGGCCATCTCGTCGGCGAACACGTTCGCGGAGAACGCATGGAAGATGTTGCACACGGAGCGCAGCCAGCCGACCCGGATCCCGGGGCGGATGCCGGCGAACTCCATGCGCTGGTTGTCCACGCTGTAGGGCAGGTTGGAGAAGCCCATGTCCAGTTCCCACGCCGCCGGGTCGCGCGCCTGCGCCGCGAACACGCTGGTGATGGATGGAAACGCTGTGCGCTGCAGCCAGGCCTTGGGTCGACCGTCCTCGTCGATCACGGCCCGGTGGTACTGGGCACTCGCGGCGTGGAAATAGTCGTGCCGGATGTCGTCCTCGCGCAGCCACTGCACGCGCACGGGGCGGTTGAGACGCTTAGACAGTTCCACGGCCTCGAGGGCAAAGTCCGGCTTCGACTTGCGTCCGAAAGCGCCGCCAAGCAGGGTCGGCGTGACCGAGACCTTCTCGGGCGCCACTCTCAGGTACTGCGCGACTAGGCCACGGGCCGACTGCGGATCCTGCAGCGGCGCGTTGACGGTACAGCGACCTTCCGAGACGTCCGCCACTGCAACCGGAGGTTCCATGGGCGCATGGGAGAGGAAGGGCGTCTCGTAGACGGCTTCCAACTCGGTGCCCCCGGTGGCGAAGGCCGCGTCGACGTCGCCCTTGGCGGAGTTCGGTACCAGTGCCCCAGGAGCCTTCAGCGCATCGCGCAGCGACTGGCGCAACACATCGCTGTCGAAGTCCTGGTTGGGACTGGCCGTCCACTCGATGTCGAGTTGGCCGGCGATGCGAACGGCGGTCCACGTGTCTTCCGCAACCACCGCGACCCCGCCTAGCGGCGCGAAGACCGGTCCTGCGCTCGGTGCCGGATCGAGAATCTCGATGCCAACGAGGCCCGGTTCGTCCGTCGGCTTGTTGCCGACGTTCTTCACCCCGCCGCCGAGCCACGGACAGCGCACGACCACCGCGGTCGCCATGTTTGGCAGACGGAAGTCAGCGCCGAACGTGCCCTTGCCACGGGCGATGTCCGCGGCGTCGACGTGGGTCACGCCCTTGCCGATGAAGCGGTGCTCCGCCTCCTTCTTCAGCGGCGCGTCTCCGGGTACCGGCAAGGCCGCAGCGTCGCCGGCAAGGTCGCCGTAGCCGAGTCGACGACCGCTGCCCTCGTGCACGACCTCGTGGTTGACGGCAGTGACCGTGTCGACAGCGACGCTCCACCGCTTCGCGGCGGCCTGGCGCAGCATGAGGCGTGCGCTTGCGCCCGCGGCGCGCAGCCGGTCGTAGTTCAACAGGATGCTCTTCGAGCCGTCGGTGTTCTGATCGCCGTACTTGGCATCGCCCTCGGCCTGCACCACGGTGATCCGGGACCAATCCGCATCCAGTTCGTCGGCGACGACCTGCGCCAGAGCGGTGCGGATGCCCTGGCCCATCTCCGAGCGGTGCGTGGTAATCCGAACAGTGCCGTCCGAGTCGAGCGCGAGGAACAGGTTCGGTTCGAACGTGTCGGCAGCAACGTCCAGGGCCGCTGCTTTCCTCGTCGGCAGACAGGTGCCGAGGACGAGCACGCCCGAGACGCCGAGAAAGTGGCGGCGGGAGAGGTCGGGGGAGATGTTGGTGATCGCGTTCATCGGTCGGTCCCCCCATTGGCGCGCTTGCCGGCGGCTTCGTGGATGGCCGCGCGAATCCGGACATAGGTGCCGCAGCGGCAGATGTTGCCGGCCATGGCGGCGTCGATGTCGGAGTCGGTGGGCTCGGCGTTGGCGTCGAGCAGTGCCGCCGCCGACATGAGCTGGCCGGACTGGCAGTAGCCGCACTGGGCGACGTTGTTGGCCACCCAGGTCTCGACGAGCTCTGGATGACGTTCCTCCAGGGTCTCGATGGTGCTGACCGACTTGCCTTCGAGGGTGGACACCGGCAGCTGGCAGGAGCGCACCGCGGCACCGTCCAGGTGAACGGTGCACGCACCGCAGTAGCTGCCGCCGCAGCCGTACTTGCTGCCGGTCAGTCCCAAGTGGTCGCGCAACACCCAAAGCAGGGGCGTATCGGGCGCCGCGTCGACGTCCGCGGCGTGCCCATTGACGTTGAATTTGTATCCCATGCGTACCTCCCCGTGGCCGAAGGGTCAAAGGCCGACTCTACTTGGCGGGGCGGATACCGGCAACGACCTGTACCGCGTCGCCCGTGATCGCGGCTTTGGCGTCCCCGGTCAGCCGTCGAGCGCCTTCAGCATCCGCTTCAGCGCGAAGTGCCTGTAGCTGCCGAGCACGAGCTCCCGGACCTCCTCCCAGTCGAGGTGGTTCTCCACGTCGAGATCGATCCAGCCGCGGTGGCCGATGTAGCGGGGGATGGTGAATCGCGGATCATCGGTGAGCGTGGCCTGCAGTTCCGGGCCGACCCAGATCTCCAACTGCATCCGGCGCCTGAAGCGCTGCACGGTCAGGAAGGTCTTCTTGCCTGCCTTGAAGGCGGGATTGCCGAACTGTTTGCCTTCGGACGTCTCCGGCAGCTCCGCACACAACGCGCGGATCCGGTCGAGCTTTTGACGGGCATGGGGCGCCGATAGCGGATCGAAGTCCTCCGGATCGATGGTCTCCGTGGGCGGATCGATGGCGATGGGTTCGCCGAGGTCGCCCACGAGGTCCGCGGGCGCCACGTTGACGTAGGCCTCGCGAATGCGCAGGGCGATGGTGTACCAGTCGTTGCCGCGGTCGAGATGCACCCCGAGCCACCCCCTAGGCCCGACGTAGGGAGGCACGAAGTAGTGGTCGGGCTCGCCCTCGACGTGCATGTGCTGGGCTCCCGCGGGTGCGTGAAGCCAGACCGCGATGCGGCCGTCGCCGTGGTGATTCACCGCCATCATCGCGAACGTCTTGTTGCGCACGCGGAAGTCCGGCATGCCGTGGCCGGAACGCTCTTCGACCTCGGGGAGCGACAGGCAGACCTCGCGCAGGGCGTCCTTGATGTTCTTGGCCATGAGTCCCCCTTGAAGAACGGGGAACATAGCACGCGGTTGTCGGTGCGCCGGGCTAAGATCGCCGCATGCACCTCGGTGCCAAGTCTAGGGAGGATGGGAAATGCCGCGGCGACTGATCGGTTTCTTGGCTGCAGTCGTGCTATGCACGCCCTTGGTGTCTTGCGATTGGCTGCGCTGGCAGTACAGGGAGGGCATGAGAGAGGACTTTGTCACGGACCTGCGTACCGCCGTCGAAGAGCGGGGCGACGGTGCGGTATTGGATTTGGCCGAGGTGACCACCTTCGACTGGGATGTTGTCCACATCGTCGGTTCCTACGCGTCTCAGAAGGAAGTCGAGAGGATCGTCGGGTCACCCGTGCACGAGTACGAGCTTCCAGAGGCCCAGGATGGGCAAACGCTAGTCGTATTCTCGAAGGAGGGGAGGGTGGTGCTCGACGTCGACGTCATGCCTTGGCGACCCTGCGTTTTCCGGGTTGTCGACGCGGATGGCCGGCGAGGACGTGCCATCGAGATGGCGCGCGATGAGGCTCGTTTCCGCATAGAACTCTCCGAACGCGGAACCTGTCGGCTCGAACCGCTAGGCGTTCGGGTGATCCACAACCCTGTTGATCGGAGGCCCGTGCCGGTGGGCGACATGCCGAGCATCGACCAGGATTGATGACATTGGACACAGCCGAACTGTACGGCGGACGGCGAGCGCGTCACCGATAGTAGCGGCAGAGCTTCTCGCAGGGGATCCCGTCCCCATCGCCGTCGATGCGCGTCAGCTTGCACTGACGGAGGAAGGCGATGGCCTCCTCGCAGGTCGTCATCTGTGTGCAGGTGCGCTTGGTGCCGCACTCCACCTCGGGTATCACCCCGAGCTTGCGGCTGCCGTCCGACTGCTTGGTCTTGCGCCAGATCCAAGGCGCCACCGGATCCTCGTCGGCCCACAGGCCCAGTGCCTCCGCTCGTGCCTTCTCCTCCAGGGCGACGAGCTCCGGTGCAGGATCGTAGGCCCGCCGCACCCAGGCGAGTCCACGGCTGACCAACTCGGCGTTCACGTCGACGTCGTCGATATGGACGCGCGCGACGATGCGGCGATAGGCATCGCCACCGATCAGGTCGAGCCGAACGTCCTTTCCCGCCACGAGCGACCGCAACGCGGCATGGGCTTCGTCTCCCCGCGGCTGGTTGAACTCCGGCGCATCGATATCGGCCAGGCGGACCTCCACCTCGTTGCCGTTTGAGTCAACGACAAGGCTGTCGCCGTCCTTGACCCGGATCACCTGCTCTGCGGCACACCACGGCGCGACGAGCGCGGACGCAACTAGAGCGGAACCTATGGCCTCGCGCAGAAACACACGAGCATCATGCGCGTGCCCAAGTCGTGCGGCAAGGCCGACGCCTTGGCGCAACGCCGGATCGAGATGTCCTTCTCGCACACCCATTCGCATGGCCGCCTACATCGGCATGGTCTACGAGAGTCTGACGCCCGCCGCGCGCGGAACGAATGAAAGGTATCTAGCCATCTTCCCGCTGGTCGTTCACACGGGAGACGTGGAATGGAACGCGGCGGACAACCTCCGCGACGTGGCCGATGCAATTCCCGGCTTGGCGGGCCACATCGCGGGTCGCCGGTACATGCGACTTGACCTCGGCCTGCCCCCGCGTGACGATCTACGGAACGACCGGCTCAGCGTACTGGCACACCTGACCGGTGGCCGCTCGCTGTCGGACATGGTTCGCGTGCTCTCGAAGGCGGCCCAGTGGCTGCAACGGGACGGCGATGCGGAAGACCAAAGCCTATTCGGTGCCTATTGGGACTGGGTGAAGGTGCTTCTGCCGGGACTAGGCATGCCGGTCCCTGAACCGGACACAGACGTGGTCTTGGAGTGGAGAGATCTGATGGACGGATTGACGACATTGGAAGCGCGGGCGCGCGAATGGCCCCAGGAGTGGCTGCAACAAGGCCGCGAGGAGGGCCGGGAGGAAGGCCAGCTCGCCTTGCTGAGTCGCCTGACTTCGCACCGGTTCGGTGTCGCGACCGCCCAGGCGCTGGTCGCCGAGTTAACAGGCAGCGACCATGTCCGCCTCGAGGCGGTGGCAGACCTCATCCTGGACTGCGAAACCGGCGGAGAGTTGCTCGACCGCGTCAACGGGAAACCCGGCCCGTAACGCCCGCAGGCGCGCGGTCGCCCTTCCTTGCTAGCCGACGCCGGGCCGTGACTTGCGCGGCGACAACAAGGGTCGCTCCTACAGGCATGGTCCGTGTAGGCAGTGCCACTTGTTCAGAGCTTCCTGGGATTCCGAGTCCCACCCCGGATCCGTCCACGACTTGAAGAGGCGTCAATTAACGCGTATTTTGGCGTCACCTGACCATGGAGGCGTTAGTCATGGCGAGTGGAGTCGATGCGCTGGCGTCCTATGCGGACCGGCCGCCACCGCTCAATGAACCAACTCGGCTAGCCAGGCTCATGGGCTTGGAGGACTCTCGGGAGCTCGACGATGTCGAACTCGCACGTCGCGTCGCGAACGGTCTGCCGACCACGGTTGTCATCGCCTTCGCCCGGATTCTCGGGCGTTCCAAGGTAATCGGGTTGATGATCCCGGAGGCCACATACCGGCGTCTGTCCAAGCGGGGCAAACCGTTGTCGAGGGATCACAGCGAACGGATCTACGAAATCGGTCGGATCCTCGACGCCCTGGCCCGCGTATACCACGGGGATCTCGACAAGATGCTCGCGTTCCTTCAGCACCCCCACATGCTGCTTGGCGGTGACACGCCGTTCGATATGGCGCGCTCGAGTTCGGCCGGTGCCGAGACGGTCCTCAACCTCATACTCCGTGCCGAAGCCGGCATGCCGGTGTAGTCGATTTGCGCGGGCTGCCGGCGCAGCTAACGGCCTATCGCATCGGCGACCCGAAAGGCCACTTTCCCGTCTACAGCCCGGACGGCGCGTTGCGCGTAGGTGCCCGCTGGCATGAACGGGGTGATCGAGTGATCTACGCGTCCGAGCACTACTCGACCGCCATGCTCGAGTCGCTGGCGACCTTGGGACCCGTGTCGCCTCCCAACCAGCACTATGTGGAAATCACGATTCCTGCGGGCGTCAGCTACGAGGTCGCGAGCGCGGATCAGTTGCCGGGCTGGTACCGTGCGGGTGCCACCTCGGCCAAGGTGTTCGGCCACCGCTGGTACGCCGAATGTCGCAGCGCCGTGCTGTTCGTGCCGTCCGTCGTCGCTCGGCTCGAACAGAACATCGTCATCAACGCAGCCCACGACGATTTCCCCCGGATAAGACCCGGACTTGAAACGCCTGTATGGTGGGACGAGCGCTTGTTCGCGTGATTGCGTGACCCCTAGTGATGTTGGTCGGCGCGGTGCAAGCCGAACATTGCAACCAAGAACGCCTTCGTTGAAGACGCAATCGTCGGGGATGACGTAATGCGAATTCTGGAGGACTGGGTCGAGCACGAAGGGTTCATCGACTTGGTAGGATGGCCTACGTCGTACGAACGCATACGAATCCTTGGACGGCATCGGTCTTTACAGGCGGTTTCTGGCGCTCCAGCCATGGTCCAGCAACGGCAAACGAGCGCCGCACAAGCCCTTGCTAGCGCTATGGGCGATTGGTCGGGCTCTTCGGGGCGAATCGAGGATGGTGCCGTACTCATTGGTCGACCGGAATCTCGCCCCGCTGTTGGATCGTTTCGGTCCCCGCCGCAAGTCTCCCCGTACCCAGTACCCATTCTGGCGAATGCGGAAGGATGGAATCTGGGAGATCGATCGACCGGAAGAGGTGACGACAACCCATAGCGACGATGCTCATGTCAAGAGCCTTCGCGCCAACGATATCCATGGCGGCCTACTGGAAGAGGACTACGTAGCGCTACGCCAAGATCCCCATTTGGCTTGGCGTATAGCCGAGTCGATCATCGAGGCGCATTTCCCCAAAAGCTATAGGGCTGACATTTTGCGAGCGACCGGGCTCGACACGGCGCCGGATCAAGTTACTGCATCCAGCCAGGACGACAGTGGGCAACTCGGGGAAGAGAGGGCTGTGTATGAGTACGAGTTGTCTCGACGACTCAAGCGGGATCCAGGTTTCCGTCCGGCGGTCCTATCCGCCTACCGCGAAAAGTGCGCCGTATGTGCCTTCGACGTGCGCTTGGATGGCAAGTCGACGGCCGTGGAGGCCGCCCATATCCACTGGCACGCGGACGCTGGCCCGGGCAGAGTGTGCAACGGGTTGGCATTGTGCACGCTTCACCACAGGTTGTTCGATCGTGGCGCCTTCACTTTGTCGTCAGACGACGACCGTACGATATCGGTAGCTAGGGGAGCTAACGGCACAGGCTTCGACGAGGTCCTGGGGCGGTTCGATGGAACCCCGCCTCGAGTACTGCCCCGAACTGACCACGACCGACCGGCCGAGAAATACCTGCGTTGGCACCAAACCGAAGTGTTTCGGGGGAACTCGTAGGGTCGCTAGACCACCGCTTGTCGAGGGAGCGTCAAACCCACTCCTGCACGCGGGCCGCCTCTGCCCGCACCAACTCCGGCGCCCCCAGCAACTGGCGGTTGAAACCAATCCGTTTGAACCAGTAGTGCAGTCCGAGCAGGTCGGTGATCCCCATGCCGCCGTGGACCTCGGTAGACTTGCGCGCCACGAACTTGCCGACCTCGGCGAGATGCGCCTTGGCATGGCAGGCCATTAGCCGGCCTTCCTCGGGGATCGCCGAGTAGGCGTGCGCGGTGTACCAGACCAGTGACCGGCAAGGTTCCAGCTCTGCGGCCATTTCGGCACACATGTGCTTCACTGCCTGGAATGATCCGATCACGCGATTGAACTGGCGACGCTCCTTGGCGTAGTCGACGGACGTGTCGAGCATGGATTGGGCGGCGCCGAGGGTGTCGGCGGCTAGAATGACGCGGCCGACGTCGATCGTGGTCAGGAGGGGTTCGCGGTCATCGATTGAACCTGGGAGCACGTCGCCGACGGCGCCGTCCAGGACGACCTCGGCCACGGTACGCGTGCGGTCGATGGTCTTGAGCTTGTTGCGGGTGACGCCGGGTCCGTTGGGGTCTACTAGGTGCAGGGCTCCGTCGTCGGAGGCGATGATCAGTACATCGGCGGACGCGCCGTCGAGGACGAACATCGCCTTGCCGTTGAGCTTGCCGTCCGTCGAGGAAACACCTTCGGTCTCCCGGCGGCCGATCTGCTCCGAGACGCCAACACCGACGACGACCTCGCCGCCCGCGATTCGTGGCAGCCAGGCTTCCTTCTGTTCGTCGCTACCGGCGGCGGCAAGAGCCGTGGGCGCCATGATCGACGAAGCGACGTAGGGGACAGGCGCGACGGCATTGCCAAGAGCCTCTGCGATGAGGGACGCCTCGAGGTGACCCAGACCGACGCCGCCGTAGTCCTCGTCGACGAGCACGCCGTGTACACCGAGGTTGGTGAGTTCGTTCCAGATGTCGTCCGCGCGGTCTTCGCGTTCCTCGGCGACCTCTCGGACGCGTGTCAAAGGACAGCCGGACTCGAGATAACCCGAGATGCTGTCTTGCAGCATGCGCTGCTCTTCGCTTAGTGCGAAATCCATTGTGTTGTTCCCAAGTGCTTGTCGTAGCCGGGCAATCTGCGGCGTTCCTGAAGCCAACACGGGCGACCACATCGCGCCTGCCAAGGCGCGCGGTCGCCCCGATGGGTCGTGGCCACCGCGTCCATCAAGCCCGTGCGCGTGCTTCCTCTACCTTCGGTTCTTTGGGTAGCCCCAGGGCCCGCTCCCCGATCATGTTCTTCTGGATCTGCGCCGTGCCGCCGCCGATGATGAGTCCGAGGTCGAGCATGTAGCGCGCTTGCCAGAAGCCACCGTCCCGGAGGTAGTCGCTGCCGTCGTAGAGCAGGCCGAGTTCGCCGAGGACGTCGATGGCGAGGCCGGCCATCTGGTGGTTCAGCTCGCAGCCGTTCAGCTTCACGATCCACCGCGCCATGCCGGGCTCTTCGCCCTTGATGTTGTGGGAGAGCACCCGCATGCCGTTGAACTTCATGGCGAGAATCTGGCCCTGGAGTTTGAGCAAGCGGTCGCGGTAGATCGGGTTGTCGATCAGCCGCTCGCCGCTGACGGTCTCGCGCTTCATCATGTCGACGATGCGGTTCAGGCGGTTTTCGGCCTCGTTGGGATCGCCCAGGCCGCCGCGCTCGTAGCGTAAGGTGGTGTTGGCGACGAACCAGCCCTCGCCGCGCTTGCCGATGATCTGGTCTTTCGGCACGCGTACGTCGGTGAAGAACACCTCGTTGAAGAACGCATCGCCCATCATGGATACCAGCGGGCGCACTTCGATGCCCGGCGTGTCCATGGAGAACACCAGGTAGCTGATGCCGTTGTGCTTCGGGGCATCCGGTTCGGTGCGCACGAGGCAGAACATCATGTCGGCGTTCTGGGCGCCGGACGTCCAGATCTTCTGGCCGTTGATCACCCACTCGTCGCCGTCAAGTTCGGCCTTGGTGGAGAGCGAAGCGAGGTCGGACCCGGAACCCGGCTCCGAGTAGCCCTGGCACCAGGTCATCTCGCCGCGCACCGATGGCGGCACCAGCCACTGCTTCTGCTCCTCCGTGCCGAGTTCCAGCACCGTCGGCACCAGGCGGTTGTCCCCGGAGTGTCCTGGCGGAACGCGTGCGCGGGCGAACTCCTCGGCGATGATCCGCGTCTTGAGGATGTCCGGCTCGGCCCCGTAGCCGCCGTACTCCTTGGGGATCGTACGGGCCGCGTAGCCGTGCTCGATGAGGAGTTGCTGCCAGCCCTTGGCGGAATTGGGTCGACCGGGAATCATCCGCGTCTGGTTCGGTGCGCGGTGCTTGTTCTCCTCAAGGAAGTCACGAACCTCGTCGCGGAACGCCCGGTACTCGGGGCTGTATTCGAGATCCATTTGCTGCTCTCCGGCTACGGACTACTGCGGTTGCGGCACGATGCGGATGTAGGGTTTCGGCGAGTCCCACCCGTCGGGGTACTTCGCCTTGGCTTCTTCATCGGATACCGCCGGGACGATGATGACGTCGTCCCCGTCCTGCCAGTTCACCGGTGTCGCCACTTGATGCTGCGCGGTAAGTTGGCAACTATCGAGCAGCCGCAGCACTTCGTCGAAGTTCCGCCCCGTGCTCATGGGGTAGGTGAGCATCGCCTTGACCCGCTTGTCCGGTCCGATGACGAACACCGAGCGCACCGTGGCGTTGTCCACCGGGGTGCGTCCCTCGGAGGTGTCGCCGGCGTCGTCCGGGAGCATGTCGAAGGCCTTGGCGACCTTCAGTTCGGGGTCGCCGATGAGCGGGTAGGTGACGGCGTGGCCTTGCGTCTCCTCGATGTCCTTCATCCACTCGGAGTGATTGGTCACGGGGTCGACGGACAGCCCGATGATCTTGCAGTTGCGCGCCGCGAAGTCGTCGGCGAGGCCGGCCATGTAGCCGAGTTCGGTGGTGCAGACCGGCGTGAAGTCCTTGGGGTGCGAAAAGAGGATCGCCCAGCCGTCGCCGATCCAGTCGTGGAAGCTGATCTCGCCCTGGGTTGTCGTGGCGGTGAAGTCGGGTACTTCGCTGTTGATGCGTAGGGTCATGGTGTCCTCCGCGTTCTCCCTATGCTCGGTGAACGGGCAATGGTACTCGGTGCGCGGGGAGGGCGCATCATGCCGCGGCTGATCATCACAAGGCAGAGAGCAGCAGCACGGGGTTGCGGCTCCGGATAGCGTCACGGCCCTCCGACCCTACTGTGATCCAGCATGCCGTCCACGCCGGTAACGGGGATCGCCTACTAGGCGGCAAGCAGCTCGGCAACCAGTTCGCGAGCCTCGTCGGCCGTGTCAACGATTCGAGCCTCGGGCACACCCCGGAGGACGTTCAGCGTGCGGAATGTCCTCTCGACCTTGGCCGACATGCCCTGGACGATGAACTCCGTTTCTTCTTCGCGGGCAACGTCCATCAAGTGCTCGATCACCATGGCGGCGCTGTCGTCCACGTAGGTGGTGTTGGAGAAGTCGAAGATCAGCACGTCGTGCTCGCGGATGTCGGGCGTGATCGCCGCCACCAGCCGTTGCGAGGAGGCGACCGTGAAGGATCCCTTGAGGGCCAACAGACCGGCGCGGGCGGCATAGGAGTCGGTTTGGGATCCTTCGGGGAGGAACTGGCTGTCGAGCAGGGGAACGGAGACGACGCTGTCGAGTTCGAGTCTCTCCAGTTGCCGGGCGTGGGCCATGCCGGCGGCGATCAGGCCGACGACGACGGCGGTGACCAGGTCGACGAAGACCGTCAGCGAAAGCGTGGTGAGCAGGACTACCAGGTGTTCCGACCGGAGGCGGTGCAACCGCGAGAGCATGCGCCAGTCGACGATGTCCAAGGCGATCTTGATCACGATCCCAGCTAGCACCGCGTGGGGAATGAACTGGAGATAGCCTCCGAGAACCAGGACGATGGCGAGCAGCAACCCGGCATAGATCACGCCGGACACTCGCGTGGTTCCTCCCGCGCGGACGTTGGTCAAGGTGCCGAGGGTGTTGCCGCCGCCGGGTAGACCTCCGACGAGGCCGGCAGCCATGTTGCCGAGACCTTGGCCGACGAGTTCCTTGTTCGGGTCGTGCCGGTTGCCCGTGACCGAATCGGCGGTGAGCGACGTGAGCAGGCTGTCCACGGAGGCGAGCAGGGCAAGGATCAGCGCTGGCTCCACCGCGTCGATGAGGAAGTCGGCGGAGGGCAGTTCGAAATGCAGTTCGGGCAGGCTGATCGTCAGCGCACCGATCACCGGTGCATCGGTGAGCCATATCGCACGCACGAGCGTTCCGACGACAAGAGCCAGGACGGTTGCTGGCAGGTATGCGGACAGGCGGTGCGGCCACGCCAGGGCGATGGCCAGCGTGATCGCGGCTATGGCGAGCGCGCTGGGGTTGATGTTGTCGATCACACTCGGCAGGGCGTGGATCGAGTCCACCGGACCACCCGCCGCCGGCAGACCGAAGAACGGCAGAATCTGGATCAGGACGATGATGATGCCGATCCCGGACATGAACCCGGAGACGACCACGTGGGGCGTGTAGGCGACGAACCGGCCGAGTTTCGACAACCCCAGGAGTACCTGCAGCAGACCGCCCATGACCACCACGATCAGCGCTTCTCCCAGCGTCGAGGCGTGCGACGTGACGATGACCGCCATGGCTACGGTCATCGGACCGGTGGCCCCGGAGATCTGCGAACGCGTGCCGCCGAAGAGCGCGGCGAAAAGACCCACGGCGATCGACCCGTAAAGCCCCGCCGCGGCGCCAAGGCCCGAGGCCAGACCGAAGGCCAGCGCGGCCGGAAGCACCACAACGGTCGCGGTGATGCCGCCGAGCAGGTCCCCTTTCAGTGTGCGGAAGTTGTAGTTCACGGTGCAGTTCGTGTACTCGCCAATCAGCATAGGCGATGAAGGAGTCTTCGGGTAGTCGCATTCTTCACCGCCAACTTCGAGAACGAGGTAGTACCCACAGTTTGCAACTTTGGTGGCTAAAGTGAGAACATGATCTCGGTTTGGTCCTTTATATTGATACCTATGATCCAGTCAAAGCGGATGATCCAGGCTCTGAAACAGGCGCTGAAAGAGCGTCGCGTCTCCTATGATCAGGTAAGCGCGCACCTCGGTTTGTCGCTCAGCAGCGTCAAGCGGTTGTTCTCCACCGGCGGCTTTACGTTGGAACGCCTGGAGAAGGTCTGCGACCTGGCGGATGTGGACCTCCTGGAACTGGCGCGGCGTGCCGACGCGCTACGCCTCAACGTGGCATCGCTCACCGAGGAGCAGGAACGCGAACTCATCGCCGACCCGGTGCTTCTGCTGGTCGGCATCTGCGTCCTGAACCGATGGTCGTTCGAACGCATCGTCGACCGCTATCAGATCTCCGAGACGCGCCTGATTCAACTCCTCGCCCGCCTCGACCGGATGGGGCTGATCGAACTGCTGCCCGGCAATCGCATCAAGCTCCGGGTCGCGAGGAACTTCGCCTGGCTGCCCAACGGTCCGATCCACCGCTACTTCGTTGAGAACGTGCAGGGGGCGTTCCTATCCGGGGCGTTCGTACCGGACCAGGATCTGCACCGCTTCGCCTGGGGCATGTTGTCCATCGAGTCCTTGGCCGTTCTGCGAGCCAAGATGGTCGAACTCATGGAGACCTTCGACGAGTTGACGCGGGGCGACGAGATCCGGCCGACCCAGGAGGGCCGAACGTTGGGAAGCTGCCTATTGGTCGCCCTGCGCGAGTGGGAACCCGCCGGGTTCCGCGCCATGCGGCGGCGCGCCTGACGGCGCGTTGGAAGTTTCGCTGCGCGAAACTTCGGCGTTTTACCGGGGGTAGACGTACGCGCCGGTTGGTGGGTTCTGAGGCGGGTTAGATGCCCAGGTTCAGCAGGTGATAGCCCTGGAGGACGCTCTTGCGTGTGGCTTCGGTATAGCGGTTGTCCGCTTCTTCACCGACGAAGGGCTGGTAGACGTACGGCGTCTCGTGGGGATAGCGCTGCGCCCGAGCGTCGATGGCCACCTGGATCGCCCGTGAACGCTGGCGGACGCGGTCCTCGTCGTAGATCACCGTCTCGCCGTTGCGCTGTTTCTTCTCGACGTTGAGCACCGCGTCTCGGCGGTGGAAACCGATCACGATGGACACCCGCCGGTCGGCGGAGGTGTTCGCGAACGAGCCGTGCAGGGCTTGGCGGTTGCAGATGGCGACGTCGCCCGGTTCGCACAGCATCGGAACGGCATCGGGTAGCCGGTCGGTGCCGACCGCATCCACCCGGGCCTTGATGTCGATCTTGCCGAGCTTGTGGCTGCCGGGGACCACCCACAGAGCGTTCTCCGGCGTGGTGCGGCACAACTGCGCCATGAAGTTGAAGCCGTGGATGTTCTCGTCCCAGTTCGCGTGGCCCCAGTGGGTCGTGCCGTCCTGGTGCCACGCGACCGACGTGCCGAGTCCCGGTTCCTTGATCCAGATGGAGTCGCCGAATGGCGTGAAGTCCGGTCCGTTGATGGCTGCGGCGATGCGCAGCAGGTCGGGATGACCGTAGAGCCGCAGACAGGCCTCCGCTCCCTGCAGAATGCCGTACACGAAGTAGAGGGTTTCGTCGGGTGCGTCGTCCGCCGGCTCGGGCTCGGACATCTTGGCGGGATGCCTGCCGTAGTTCGCCTCCGTGCCGCCGTACGGGTCGGACAGTGGCTTGGCGAAAGCGAACGCCGGTCGGGCGCGGTCTTGGGAAGTGATCTCGCGGTCTGGAACGTCAATCCGGGAACCGGCTGGTGCCCGGGCGAGCATCTCGGCCAGGCCGGCATGCAACTCGTCGAGTTCCCCTTCGTCGATGAGGCTCTCGAACACGTAGAAGCCGCAACGCCGATAGGCCTCCTCGATCTCGGGGTGCAAGCTGCCGCCGTTGGGCGCGAATCGAACCGGCCCGCGGTTGCCGAGTTCCCGTGCGCGGGTTGCTCCGGACCGGAAATACTCGTCCACTAACCGCCGTGCCTCAGCACTTGACCGGCGCACGCGTCGGTCAGTTCGCCGTCGATCACGTGGAACTCGCCGTTCACCAATGTCGCCTTGTAGCCGATGCTGCCTTGGGTCAGCCGCGATGCGCCTGCGGGGAAGTCCGCCACACGGTAGGGGTGCGACTCGGCCACGGTGTCGGCGTCGAAGACATTGATGTCAGCGCGCATGCCGACCTGGAGTGCGCCTCGGTCTTTCAAACCAAGAATCCTGGCAGGTCCGCTGGTCAAGCGTTGGATGCCCCGGCCCATGGTGTAAAGGCCGTCTTCCCGGATCCAGTGGGACAGCACGAAGGTCGCCCAGCCGGCGTCCATGACCATGCCGACGTGGGCGCCGGCATCGCCGACACCGGGGAAAACACCGCCGTCGAACAGGTCCCGCAGCGCCTTCAGGTTCTGGTTCTCCCCAATGTGGTTGAACAGGGCCCGACCGTCCGTTTCGTCCGTCAAGCGCAGAAACGTCTCGGACCAGTGCTCGTCCGCTGCCTCGGCCATGGCCTCGAGGTTGTTGTGACTGCCCTGGGCGTGGTCGGGGGAAGGTCCGTCGCCGAGGTAGTACATCCAGCCGGGCCGTGCCCAGCCCTTGGTTTCACGGGCTTCGGCGACCAACCGGGAACGGAAATCCGGATCGCGGATGGCGGCGAGCTTGGCGGCGAGATCCATGCCTCTGAGTTTGCCCCAAGTCTCTCCGGCGCCAGGTACGAGCGCCTGCAGGCCGATCAGCGCGCCGCTGCCGCGGACCTGCGCGACGCCGGAGAGGTCGCGTCCTTCGGCGATCTTGTGGATGGCCTCGAGTCTCTTCAAACCGGCATCGTCGTTGAAACCCTGCAGCGTGGAGTTGAACAGCATGCGCGCGCCGGTGGCGCCGACGACGTGATCGACGTGGTCGAAGCGCATGCCGACGTGTTGGTAGAGGGCGTCCCGCTTGGCCACCTCGTTGCCGATCAGCACGAGTTCGTCGAGTTCGGCCAGTGTGCCGGGTACGGCCCGTCCGTCGGGAATCCGGTGACCGCTGTAGCGGTTGGACGAGAAACCAACAGCGCCGCGGTCGATGGCTTCGCCCACCAGGCGTGCCATCTCCGCCTTCTCGTCGTCGTTGGCGTCCTCCTCGACGCCGCGTTCGCCCATGACGAAGTAGCGCAGCGCCCCGTGGCCGATCATGCCGGCGATGTTGATGCCCGGGCCGAGCCGCTCGACGGAGTCCAGGTAGCCACCGTAGTCCACCCAGTCCCAGGGAAGACCCTCGAGAATCGACGCTCGCGGGATGTCCTCCACGGTCTCCATCATCCCGGCGAGCAGTTCCCGATCCTCCGGCCGGCATGGCGCGAACGTGACCCCGCAGTTGCCGATGAGCGCCGTGGTAACGCCGTGGCAGGAAACCGGCGAGACGTGCGGATCCCAACAGATCTGCGCGTCCAGGTGTGTGTGCATGTCGATGAAGCCGGGCGTGACGGTCATGCCCTCGGCGTCGAGTTCCTGCCTGCCCGCATCGTCCACCTTGCCGACGGCGGTGATGGTTCCATCGTCAACCGCGAGGTCGCCGGGAGCCGGGTCGCCGCCAAGACCGTCCACCAGGTGCCCACCGCGAATAACGAGGTCGTGAGCCATGTCGAGCTGCCTTTAGCCGTTCTTTCGGGAATTGACCATTGTAATCAGAGTGAGCATCTCTGCCGGGTCCATCCGACCAACGGGTGAATTGCTGTAGGTGGACATGCGGACTTTGCCGCCTCGAATCATGAATTCACTGGGTTGTATGAACGCGCGTTGTTCGTCCCACCAGGAACCGAGCAACTCTGCCTGTTCACGTGTCACGCCATAGGCGACAGGAAAACCAAGGGATTCCGCAACCTTCAGAGTTTGTTCCTGGGAGTCAACGGCAGCAGCGAATAGGCTGACACCTTGTTCTGAGAACGCGGCCCGGCGCTCTTCATATCCAGCCAGAAGGCGGATGCAGAACGGTCACCAGTGGCCTCGGTAGAAGAGCAAAATCGCGAAGTCGGTGTTGATGTCCCTGGGAAGTTCCAGGGTACGTCCGTCGGTCAGGTTCAGTGTCAGGTTCGGAAAGTCGTCACCTGCCGTCAGCTTTCGCATCATTCGTGGCCACCATAGAACTGGTCAGTGAAACTGGATTCGCTGCGTCATGGTAAGGGTGACGCGATCGATCTAGAAGATCGACAAGACCTCTGACTCGACCCGCTGCAGGGCCGACACATCGTTGCCGAAGCCGCACAGCATGATCTCGTCGGCGCCGGCTTCGATATAGCCGCCCAGATAGTCTTGGAGAGCGTTGACCGTGCCCCAGCAGTACCACGGCTGGCCCGGTGATTTCTTCCACTCTTCATCACTGTCGAACAACCGGGTCGGCAGACAGACCGTGCGGCGGACTTCGGCCGGATCGCGCCCAAAGTCCTCGCAGTGGCGATCGATCGCCTGCTGCTTCTGTTTGTATACGTCCACGCCGCCGGGGTGCCAGAAGTCCAGGTTGCTGGTGTCACCGTAGCGCGCACAGGTCCTGAGGGTGCGTTTTTCGCCATTGCCCCCGATCAGGATGGGAATCGGTCTGTCCTGGGACGTTCCGGGCGACATGGGAGCTTCGTTCAACTGGTAGTACTTGCCGGAGAAGTTCACGTATTCCTCCGGCCCTTTGGTGAACAGCAGGCGGATCAGCTGCGTCGCCTCCTCCAGCCGGTCACTGCGTTCGCGTAGCGACGGAAAATCCCAGCCGTAGGCTGTATGTTCCTGTTCGTACCAGGCGGCACCCAGTCCCAGTTCCACGCGACCTCCGGATATGTGATCGAGCGTGGCCGCGATCTTGGCCACCAGCGCCGGGTTACGGTAGGTGTTTCCGGTGGCGAGAATACCGAGGCGTATCCGATCGGTGACCATGGCCAGTGCCGAGAGCAGCGTCCAGCCCTCCAGGGCCCAACCATGTCCGCCCCGCCCCGGCGGCATGAAGTGATCGGAAAGCCAAAGGCTGTGCCAGCGACCCGCTTCGGCCGTCTTCGCGATGGCGGTGATGTCAGACCACCGCGTGTTGTACTGACTGAGCTGTACACCGAATATCATGCGATCTCCCGGCTGCGTAAAGGGTTAACTGTAGTCCGCTTTCGCCCCTGGGAGCCTGCGCCTACATGGACAACTTCAGCGTTAATGCACGCGGGGTACGAGTCAAGGCAGACGCATTGCGCGCGAGCGGGAGTTCACCCAGAACGGTTTTCACTGGCGAGCTCCTGAGCCAACGTGGACTTCACCCCGTAGGCGTGTAACGCTTCGTTCTTTGCTGGAACCCGAGGGAGGATTTGGACACATGGGATTCGCACTGTCGTCGATGCAGCTCAACAGTACGGCCTTCGAGACCGGGGGCGCCATTCCATCGAAGCACACGGGCGAGGGCGTCGACGTCTCTCCAGCACTCGCTTGGACGGACGCGCCGGCACAAACCAAGTCCTTCGCGGTCATCTGCCACGATCCCGATGCGCCCCTGGTGACGCCGGGTCGGTACGGCTACGTCCATTGGGTGCTTTACAACATCCCGGGTGCGGCGACCGGCCTCGCCGAGGCCACCGACGAACACACCCAGGGCGTCAGCGACTTCGGCAGCCCCGGCTACGGCGGGCCGATGCCGCCCGAGGGGCACGGCACCCACAACTACTTCTTCTGGCTCTTGGCCCTCGATGCCGAACTCGATCTCGAACCGGGTCTGGGCATGTGGGATCTGTTGGAGCGGATCGAGCCGAACGTCATCGCCATGAACCGCCTGGTCGGCACCTACCGCCGAGGGTGACGACGCATGCTGAGGGCGGTATGGTTGCCGCCCTTCCAAGCCCCGGTGGCACAGTTGGATAGCGCGGCCGCCTCCTAAGCGGCAGGTCCCAGGTTCGAATCCTGGTCGGGGCGCCACACCTCAAACCGAGGCTTCAGTCGTACCAGTACGGCGTCTTCTCCGCCCATTCGCTGTCCGGGAAGTGCTTGTGCAGGAGGGCGAACGCCGCCCGCGAGATTTCCCCAGGAACGGTCATGCATGCATGGCGCGTTGCGAACACCAGCCGATGCAGCGTTCGCGGCACGCGAGGATCGTCGAGGTTGTTCTTCGCATAGCGAATGACGTGCGGTCCGAAGGCGGTGGTCGCGGCTGTTCTTCGGAGGTCGACCATGCGTCGGCTCGCGTCAATTTCCGCTTCCGAGTAGTGCGAGAAGCGGGGGTGTTGAAGGACGGCATCCGGAATGCGGATTCGCTCAATCGTTTCCTCGGATGATGCGCACCACCAATTGAGCCAGTTGAGCCCGTCTGCCACGTGGTCCGGTATCGGACGTCGTTCGCGATAGGTTCCATCGTCGCGGCGTACAAGGTGATGTTGCACGCGTCCGGCATCGCCCCACATCCATGGGGAGAATGCCGGGTACTCCAGAATGATCCTAGCCGCTTCGAAGTGCATGTCGTGGGCGTCCTCGAAGACGCCGAAATCGTCGGCCAGGAAGGGAACGTTGCGGGCAACGTGACGCGAGAGTTCGACTGCGTTGGTCAGGTCGTCCATGAGCATTGCCTTGGTCCATCCGGCGATCGCCATCCGACCGCGTTGATAGGCGCCGAGTCCGGGGGAGTCGATTACCTCGAGGAACATTGCCGGGGTGAACGCGCGGTTCAGCAGTGCTGCCGTTTCCCAAAAGAAGACGGGCGTGTCGGTGGTGATTCGGTTGAAATTGGCTGGCAGTCTGCGAGCGAAGTCGTCAGTCCATGGCAGCGACAGCGGTTTGACCGATACCCAGCGGAAGTAGCTGTTCCAGTTCAACGCGCCTTCGGCGGCCGCCATGCGCACAAGGTTCATGTCGGACTTCTCGATACCGTCCTCGACGGCGTCCTCGAAAAGCCGCGACACAACTTCGGACTCGCCGAGCAGTCCCCGGATGCGAATCCGGTTCAGCAGGATGTTGAAGTGGCCGGGTGTCTCGTCAGGGAGCGCGTCGGCCGCGTCCAGCAACTCCGTGAGCGCGGATACGCCGAGCCGGAAGTCGGCCTTCTCGAGAGCCATGAAGAGCCACGGCAGTGATCGCCTGTCTCGCCAGTGTTCTAGTGCAGCCGTCGAGTCACGCTCCGAGAGCAGACGGCGCCAACGCTCGAATTCGGACGCCTCGTCGTCGTAGGACCAAGCGTTCCAACGGCGTCTCAGGTAGACGTAGTCGCGCATGTCCTGCGCGGTCGCTTGATCGGGGCGGTTAACAATCAGTTCTTCGATCACGCGCCGCGTCGCGGTTGGATCGCGTTGTGCTTCGAGATGGCGGATCTGTCCGGCGACGGGTAGATCGTCGATGGGGTAGTCCTCGTCGTTGGCCAGTTCCCGGTAGCCGTCGAGGGCTGCCTGCAGATGGCGTTCCTCGTCGTTTTCGTTGACCAGCGCTTCGCGGGCGAGGCTGCGGGGCACCAGGTAGCGGGCGAGGTCGCGCCATGGCGACTCGGGTGTCTGGGCGATTTCGCGGAATCGGGATGCCGCCTCGAGGTAATGGCCGTTGTAGAAGTAGGCGGCGGCGATCTGGTAGCGCCGGTCGTGCTGTTCCAACGGCTCCCAGTCGGGCTCGGGCTCGGCTGGCGGATCGAATGTCGTGTTTCCGCCGCATTGGCCGAAGACGTTCATCTGTGCGTCAGCCCAACGGGATAGTTCGACCGATCCCCGGCCGTATCGCGACCTGCGAGCGAGGAACGTCGCGCGGGCCTTCTGGTATGCGTCGACTTGGCAGTTGCGGATAGGCCGGTGGCTTGTGGACGTATGGACGGTCCCGTCCTGATCCCGCCATGAAACGTCGTAGGCCACGTCCTTGATGACGTCGAAGGGAGGCGGGATCTTGTCGCTCTCCTGTACGAGGAGGAGGCGAACCTCACGGCGTAGTCTCTCGAACTCTCGGCTTGCGGCGCCTCGGTCTTCCGGCTTCTTGGCCACTGATCGAAACAGTTCCACGTGCTCTTCTCGGAATCGTCCAGCCAAACGCAGGAAGACGACCAGGGTTTCCAACTCATCCGGATCGAGGTAGTGCGGGATCACGCCGATGGTCAGCACGGACTCGAACGAATAGTCGTGCACGAATGGTGTGTCGTAGAGGTACGGTCCGGATGCCGATGCTGGACCGACACACATCGCCACGGCGAGAGCCACCGACAGCATCGCTTTTCTCATGGCAGGTTCTCCACCTTCTCGATCATGGCGCGGAAGCTATGTTCGGTCCACGGTTTGGGGTGGAACAGGAACACGCGGCGCAGGCCGTCAACCGGAGCTAGGGGCTCATCCGCGCTGTAGCCGATGTTGCCAGCGCATACGGGCGCGGGAAATTCCCGTTCGGTGTAGAGCGTGTGGCGGATCGCATCGCCTTCGGGCCCCATGCGATAAATCATCGGCACCACTGCGTCGACGGGTAGGGCGCGCACCCAGTCGTCGTAGAAGCACCACGAAGCCAGCGCCGTGATCGACAATTTCGCCTCCCCCGTGCGGACGCGCAGCGCGTCGAGGAGGCGACGGTAGAAGTCGCGCTGGGACAACCGGGCGTCGAAGTCGACTTGGTGCTCCACGGGGCGGAAGGGGCGGCTGGCCGCGATGATGGCGTCGGCGAGAGGCGCGACGATGCCGTCGTCGGGAACGCCGGTGGCTTCGAGCCGAACCACGCCGACGATCTCGGCCTGCGTCGGATAGGTGATCGGGTTCAGCCGATGCTCCACGTGGAAGTCGTCGTCGCCCACGAAGATCGTGCCGGTCCACAACGCCACCTTCACCCGGGCCGGGTCGATGAACGAAAGGTCCTCTGCTCGCCGCCATGCCCAAAGGTAGTAGTGAGGCTCGGCAGACGGCTCGAGGATCTCTGCGAGGTCATCGCGGAACATCCAGATACCCGCACCGAGGGCCGAGGCGGCGATGGCGGCCGTTGTGCAGATGATCGGTAGTCTTGCCTGCACGCGCGTTGTGGCGATCATCACGACCCGTTGGCGACGACTGGCGTGGGGATGTTCGAGTATGCGCCGCGCGGCTGTTCGCACCAAGTAAACTGTCCGCCCTATTGCGCGCTGAAACGAGACCCACCATCACGTCGTCGATCGAATCCGCGGAACCACACCCGGTTGGTGTGGAAGAGCGCGCGGCCTTCCTCGAGTTCGCCTGTGAACTCGCAGCACTTGCCGGAGAGTCGATCCTGCCGCGGTTCCGGGCCGCTCTCGCCGTGGACAACAAGAAACCGGGTTCCGACTACGACCCGGTGACCGAGGCTGACCGGGATGCGGAACGCGCGATGCGCCAAGCGATCCGACGACGCTATCCGACCCATGGCGTTCTCGGCGAGGAGTTTGGCTTCGATCCGGGTGACGGCCTCACCTGGGTGCTCGATCCCATCGACGGCACGCGCGGCTTCGTCATGGGACTGCTCCACTGGGGAACGCTGGTCGCCCTGTTCGACGGCCAGCGCCCGGTGGTCGGGGCGATCCGCCAACCCGTGCTGGACGAGACCTTCGCCGGGGACGGAGCGAGCGCCGTCTACATGTGTGGAAGTGAACGCCGCGAGCTTGCCACCCGTCCTTGTGCTTCACTCGGGGAGGCGCTGGCGGGCACCACGACGCCGGACATGTTCCACGCCCCCGGACAACAGGCGGCGTTCGCCCGGATTCGGGATCGCGTTCGCGGCATGCGCTACGGCACGGACTGTTACCTTTACGCGATGCTCGCCCTGGGCCAGGCCGATCTGGTCGTCGAGACGAGCCTGAAACCCTATGACGTGCAGGCGCTTATTCCCGTGGTCGAGGGTGCCGGCGGCATCATCACGGACTGGTCCGGCGGCAATCCCGCCATGGGCGGGGACGTCCTCGCCACCGGCGATCCCCGGCTGCACGAACAGGCGCTGGCCGTGCTCCGGGACTGATCACGAGCTAAGTCGTGGGTACTGCTCGGCGCCAGAACGCGGTGGCGCCGCGCTTCAGGTTGTCGAAGTGGACGAACAGCAGCGGCGTCAATAGCAGTGTCACCGCGGTGGCGAAGGTGAGTCCGCCGATGATGGAGCGCGCCATGGGCATGTAGCTCTCGCCGGTGCCGCCGATGCGGACATCCCCCACCGCGAGCGGGATCAGCCCGGCGACGGTGGTGGCGGCCGTCATCAGGATCGGTCGTAGCCGGTCGCGACCAGCCTGGACGATAGCCTCCTCGCGCGTACTGCCGCGGCGGACGAGCTGGAAGATCCGGTTCAGGAGGACAATGCCGTTGTTCACCACGATGCCGGCGAGCAGCACCATGCCGATCATCGCCATCATCGTCAGCGGCGTGTCCGTGACCCACAGGAACAGCATCACGCCAACGGCGGAATAGGCGATGGAGAACAGCACCGCGCTCGGGAACAGGGCGGACTCGAACAACGCCGCCATGAGCATGTAGACGAGGAGTACCGCGACACCGATCATGACCAGCATGTCGAGGAACTGCTCGGACTCGTAGTCGAAGTCGCGGCCCATTTCCCACCGGTAGCCGGTGGGCATTTGGAAGTTCCGCATGATTGCTTCGACCCGTTGGCGAGCCTCCATCGGGGTGATGTCCTTCAAACCGAACTCGACGCTCACCGCGGTCTCGCGGTTCTCACGCCGCACGCTCCCGATCGAGGGCCGGAACTCCACGTCCGCGAGGGCCTCGAGTGCCACGGTGCCGCCGCCGGGAAGGAAGATCGGCAGTCGGAGGAGGTCCTCGAGTTGCATGTCCTGGCGGTCTTCGATCTCCAGCTGGATGCTGTCTTCCCAGCCGCCTTGGTCCAGCCCGCGCCGGAGCTGTATGCCGCCAAGGGCGACCGAGACGCTGCGGCCGAGGGTGCTAGCGGTGACGCCGAGTTGCCCGGCTTGTTCCGGCTTGAGCCGGAGCACGACTTCCTGGCGGCCGGATTCCGACTGGGTGTGGACGTTGTTCAGGTACGGCAGTTCCTGCAGGACGGCGATCACGGACTCGGAGATCTCCATCAGCTTGGCCGTGGAGTCGCCGACGAGACGTACGCCCATGCCTCCGTCGCCATCCCGGTTCCACCGCCCGCCGCGCCCCTTCGAGCGAAAGTAGAAGGTGACGTTGGGCACGGACGGCATCATCTCCAGGATGCGTTCCTTGACCGTGGCGGCGGCGTACTGGCCGTCCTCGCGCAGGGTGATGAGTACGTCGCCACGGTCGTAGTCGAAGGTCGTGTACACATCGGCGATGCCGAGTTCACCGGCGCTGCCGAGGATGGACCCCTCGACCTCGTCGACAATGCCCTCCATGCGCTCCAGCGCCATCGTGCCGCGTACCCAGAACCGCAGTTCGAGGGTCTGGTCGTCCTCTTCGGGCTCCATGACGACGTCGAGCTGCGTATAGCCCCACCAACCCGCACCGGCGAGCAGGGCGGCCACGAGAAGGGCGCTGAAACGGTGGCGCAGGGTGAACAGCACGACACGTTCGTAGACGTCGCCCAGGCGGTCGAATACCCGGTGCTTCGGTTCTCCGCGGCCTTCCGGCATGCGCGCCAGCAGGGCTGGAATCAGCGTCGTCGCGATGATCAGCGAGGCGGCGATGGACGTGCACAGCGGCACCGCCACGTTGCGCATCGCGGTGGCGGTCCCGACCACGTCCATGAACAGCGTCGGCACGAACACCACGATGGTGGTCAGTGTGCCCGCGGTGATCGCGAGGCCCACTTCGGTGACACCCCGGTCGGCGGCTTCGAACGGACTCAAGCCGTGATTGCGGCGCCGCAGAGCGATGGATTCGGAGACCACCACGGAGTTGTCCACCAAGAGGCCGACGGCCAGCATCAGGCCGACCAGGGACAGCACGTTCAGGGTGAGGCCGGCAAAGTACATCGCCCCGAGGGTGGCGATCAGGGCAAGGGGTACGGTGGCCGAGATCAACAGCGCCGGCACCAAACGGCGGATGAACGCGAACAGCACGATCGCCGAAAGGGTTCCGCCGATGGCGCCGTTCTGGATCAGGGTCTCCAACGAACGGAGCACCGACTCCGCCTGGTTGCTCGCCGTCAGGAACGAGGCGTCGGCGAGTTCCGGATCCTTCAGCGCATCGTCCATGGCTTCCTGGACGTCGGAGGCGACGGCCACGAGATTCGCCTCCGGCTTCTTGTAGACGGACACGCCCAGGGCGTCTTCGCCGTTGAGCCGGCGCTGATCGGCCTCGTCCTGGGGGACGTATTCCACATCGGCGATGTCCGCCACGGTGAGTCCGGGACGAACAGGCAGGTCGAGGATGTCCTCGAGCCCTTCGAACCGGCCCAGGGGGCGTACCTGAGTTTCGAGTCGCGCAAGGTCGATGCTCCCTGCCGACAGGTAGAAGTTCTCCTCCGCCAAGCGGCGCTGCACGTCGAGCACGTCGAGACCGTGGGCTTCGAGCCGCCCGGGATCCAGTGCGATGCGCACGTACTGCTGCTCGGCGCCGAATAGCTGCACGGAGTTGACCCCGGGTACGCGTTCGAGCGGTACCCGCACGCGTGCGTCGAGCAAACGCCAGACATCCTCGGGGTCTAGAGCGGGCGCCGAAATGACGAACGACAGGATCGGCGCGTTGTCCTCGCTCTGCCCGCCGAGCCGGATGTGGCGGATGTCGTCAGGTAGGCGGTGACGGATGCTCTCCACCAGTTCCTTGGCCTCGATGCCCTTGGCGGCAGCGTCCTCGCCCTCTTCGAGGTCCATGGAGACCCACACGAAACCCGTGCGGGTGCGCGAGTACATGCGCTCGATGCCGCCGATGGTGGACAGGATTTCCTCCACCGGGCGGGTGACGTTGCGTTCGATCTCTTGGGTGGACGTCGAGCCGTAGGGGATGCCGAGTCCGATGTAGGGACTTTCGTGTTCCGGGTACTGCTCGACCGCCATGCGAAGTCCGACGAACCCGCCGATGATCACCAGACCAATGAACACCATCGCCACGGTGACCGGGCGACGGATGGCGGCTCTGGAGACGATCATCGGTGCAGCTTAGGGGCGGCGCGTCAGGCGCGCAAATCGCTGCGACTGCGTCCGCGGCGCAGGGTGAAGTACTAATTTAGGTCGAATTAGTAGTTCATTGACAGTTGGGCAACGCGTTGCGGGACGGCCAGAAGTGGGCACGCCGGCTCTCTTGCCGTCCGCCCTCCGCCGGTGTGAACGGTTCACGGCGCGTTTCCGTCCTCTTCGAACACATCGCCGTGGATCGCCTTACGGTCCACCAGGTCGTAGACGACGGGGATCACCACCAGGGTCAACAACGTCGCGCCCAGCAGCCCCCCGATCACGGTAATGGCCATGGGAGTCCGAAGTTCGGCGGCTTCGCCGATGCCGATGGCCATGGGCAGGAGGCCGAGTACGGTGGTCGCGGTGGTCATCATGATGGGCCGGAACCGTTGTCGCGCGCCGGCGATCACGGCGGTGCGCCGGTCCAGACCTTCCAGCCGCAGCCGATTGACACGGTCGACCAGCACAATGGCGTTGTTGACCACGATACCGACCAGAAGGATTCCACCGATGAACACCACCACGGAGATGGAGATGCCAGCCAGGTATATGCCGAGCACGGCACCGATGGCGGCGAGCGGCGCTGTGAACATGATGACGAACGGGTGCAGCAGCGACTCGAACAGCGATGCCATCACCAGGTAGACGAGGATCAGCGCCAGCAGCAACGCCAGTTGCAGAGACTGGAACGACGCCTGCATCTCCTCGGCTTGACCGCTGATGCGGCTGGTCACGTTGGGCGGATGGGGGATGTCTGCGAGTAGCTGCACGGCCTCCTGGCCACCGGCTGCAAGGTCGCCGTGCTCGACGTGGGCGCTCACCACCGCGACGCGTTTCTGGCCGATGCGCTGTATGTCCGCGGGGCCCGTCGCCATGGTTACTTCGGCCAGGGCGCCGAGACGGACCTGGCGACCGCCGGCATCCACCAGGAGGTTTTCCACATCGGCCCTCGAGTCGCGCTCCGCTTCGTCGAGGCGTACGCGGATGTCCACGCGCTTGTCCTCCCAGGTGAACTTCGTGGGAACTTCGCCGCGGACCTTGCGCACGACGCGGTTCGCGACGTCGGGGACGAACAGTCCGGCTGCGGCCGTGCGCTCCTGGTCGAACTCGATCTGCAGTTCGGGGTAGCCCGGGCGGATGCTGGACTCGACATCGCTGAACGACGGCGATGCCGCCATGGCGGCTACCAGGCGGCTGGCTACATCCTCGATGGCGTTGAGGTCGTTGCCCGCGACTTCGACTTCGAGCGGTGTGGCGAAGGTGAACAGCTGCGGGCGCTCGATCATGAATTGCGCCGCCGGCACGGCGTCGAGGCGGCGACGTGCGAGGGACATGACCTCGGCCTCGTCTATCGCGGTCGCGCCGTCGACAAGGACCACGCTCAGCTCTCCCACCTGCTCGCCGCCACGGGACGCGCTGGCGTCGAGCTTGCCGCCCGTGCCGGCCACGGAGTAGGTGGTGTGGACCTCGGGATAGGTGAGCAGTTCCTGCTGTACTTCGGCGAGCACGCCATCGGTCACTTCCAGCCTTGTGCCGGGGTCGAGTTCCATGTCGATGCGGAATTCGCCTTGGGAGAGCGGCGGGATCAGTTCCAAGGGTAGCGATGGTGCGAGGGCGGCCGCACCGCCGAGCCCGGCGAAGGCGACGGTGAGGGTCAACGCCCGGAACCGGAGCGCGGAGCGCAGCAGGACGTCGAATCCCGCGAACACGCGGTCGTACACCTGGTCGAATGCCCACTCGACGGGGCGAAGCAGGAGGGCGAGCGCGCGGCCAAGCCAACGCCAGGACAGCACGGCGCCCCGCGTTGCGAGGCGGATCGGCGCACCGACTGTGTTTCGCCAACGGGGAGCCGAGCCCGCAGGCTCCCCGGTCGCGTCGGCTTGGCCCCCGCGGGCAGTGCCGAGAGCCGACAGCATGGGGATAAGCGTGAACGCAAGCACCAGCGAGGCGAGCAGGGCGAAGGTCACGGTGAGTGCCTGGTCCCGGAACAGCTGCCCGGCAATGCCTTCGACGAAGGCCAGGGGCAGAAACACCGCAACGGTCGTCATGGTCGAGGCGAGCACGGCGCCGCCCATTTCCCGGGTACCCCGTCCCGCCGCGTCGGCCAGCGATGTCCGGGGATCGTTGCGGTGACGGGCGATGTTCTCGAGCACGACGATGGCGTTGTCCATCAGCATGCCCACGGCCAAGGCGATGCCGCCGAGACTCATGATGTTCAACGTGATGTCGAAAACGTCCATCAGCACGAACGTGGCAAGCACGGAGACGGGGATGGTGGCGGTGACGATCAGCGTGCTGCGTACATGCTTCAGGAAGAGATAGAGCACGATCACCGCAAACAGCGCGCCGACGAGGGCTGCGTACCGCACTTCGTCGATGGCAGCGGTGATGAAATCGGCCTGGTCGTAGATCTTCACCAAGGCGTAGTCGCCGGGCAGTTCGGCCGCGATGGCTGCCATGCGTTCGTCGATGGCAGCCGAGACCGTCACGGTGTTGGCGTCGCCTTCCTTGTACATGGCGATCTCGATGGCTTCCTGGCCGTCGACGCGCATCACGCTGTCGCGTTCCTTGTGGCTCTCGGACACGGTCGCCACGTCCTTCAGCCGCAGCACGCGCCCCTGCTGCTGGAAGACGATGGTGTCGGCGATGTCGGCCACCGACTCGAACTCGTTCACCGTGCGTACCAGGAACTCCTGGCCGCGTGCGGTCAGACGTCCGCCGGAGAGATTGATGTTGGCGGCCTGCAGGCGCGCGCCGAGCTGTTGCACGCTTATGTTGATCTGGGCAAGACGCTCCTGGTCGACGTCGACGGCGATCTCGTCCTCGAAGCCGCCGCTCACAAGCACGGCGGCGACGCCGACCACCGGGTCGAGGCGCTTTTTCACGACGTCCTCCGCGAAGCGCCGGAGTTCCTGGAGCCTGGCCGCGACATCGTCGGAGGCGTCGGACTGCTCGGCGCGTCCGCCCTTCAGCACGATGGCCGCACGGACGATGGGATCGAGGTTGGGATTCAGGCGGAGGATCGATGGCCGCTCGATGTCCAGGGGCAGTTGCACGAGATCGAGCTTCTCGCGTACCTCGACCGAGGCGTTGGTCATGTCCGTGCCCCAGGCGAACTCTAGGACGACGTCTGACCGCTCGGCCGCGGAAATCGAGTGCATTCGCCGCAGGCCGTTGATGACGCCGAGGCGTTCCTCAAGGCGGCGGGTGACCTGTTCCTCGACTTCGGCCGGGGCGGCCCCCTCGAAGTCGGTGCGCACCGTCAGCGTCGGGTAGGCGAGCTCGGGCAGGAGACTGAGGCCTAAGCGGTCGAGGGACAGGCCGCCGAACAAGGCGACGGCCAAGGTTGCCATCGCGATGCTGACGGGCCGGGCGATCGCGGTCGCGATGACGTTCATTGGACGCCGACCGTCGGTCCGGAGGGCGCGCCCTAGCCGGCGCCCGTGGGCCCTTGACCCTCGACGACGAGAACGCCAACACCGTCGCGCAATCCCTCCTGGCCGGTCGTCACGACCCATTCCCCCTCGGCCACGCCGTGAAGGATCTCGACGTTGCCGTCGGAGAAATAGCCTGTCGCCACGGGCCGGCGCTCCGCCGTTCCCCCCTGCACGGCGAACACGCTACTCCGGTCGCGACGGGTCACGACCGCGGCCAGTGGCACGAGCAGGGCGTTCGGTCGCGCGTCGATGCGGACGTCGATGCGCGCGAACATGCCCGGTTTCAGTCTTTGCTCGGTGTTGGCAAGACGGACGGTGACGCGGAACGTGCCCGATGTGGGGTCGACTTCCGGCGCGACCCGGGCCACTTCGCCGGTGAAGTTCTCATCCGGAAGCGCGTCGATCCTCACCCGCGCGGATTGGCCCTGCCTGATGCGGACGATCTCGCGTTCCGGGACGTTCAGCTCCGCCTCGATGGTATCGAGGCGTTTCATCTCGAACGCCGGCGTGTTCTGGTTCAGGGTGTGGCCAACCTTGATGTGTCGCCGCGTAACGACGCCGTCGATGGTTGCGCGAATGGTGGCCTCGCGCAGTTCGTACTGGCGCAGCTGCAGGTTGGTCTCTTCGGCGGCGAACGCGAACTTGGCGTCGTCGAAGTCGTTTGGCGAGATCATCTTCGCCTCGAACATCCGATCGGCGCGCTCGTAGGCGGTTTTGAGGCGTTCGAGCTGCGCCTCGGATCGCGCCAGTTCCAACGCCAGACGTTCCGTTTCCAGCTGCGCCAACGGTTGACCGGCCGTGACCACGTCACCTTCCTCGGCGAAGATCGCCTCCACCACGCCGCGTGTGCGGGCGACCACGACCGCTTCCCCCGCAGCAGTCAGGTTCGTCGAACCCTGGTAGAACGCCTCGATGAGTCCGCGGCGCACCTGCGCCACGGCCACCGGAATCGCCGGCGTCTGCTCCTCGGCCCGGCCGCGGCCGGGACGGATCCCGCCACGTGTGTCCGCAGCCGAAGCCTTGTCGGCGGACTCCGCTTCGCTGTCCCCGCAGCCGGTCGTTGCAAGCGAGGCAAGACCGAGAACGCAGGCGATACCTACGGTACGAATCGGGCGGACTCGCCGGAAACGAGCGAAGGTGCTGATGACGGCTGCACGGGAAGGCAAGATTGGGCCTTAGTCTCAAGGGTACGGCAACCCGCTATTTTACAGTAGGCCGGTGCCGGGGGTTCTTGAACCGGTCGATCTAGGAAACCTCTGATCAAGCCCGTCCATGGGCTTGATCAGGAGCGAAACAAAAGCGCGGTTTTGTTTTGCTCACAAATTCAATGGCTTGCGCCATCGAATTTGACGGGGCACTAGGGTACGGTGTCCATCGAACGATGCCCGACAGACCGCACATCGTGATCTTCAATCCGGACCAGTGGCGGGGCGATGCGCTCGCCCACCTCGGCCACCCGGCGGTCCGCACTCCGAACATCGACCAGCTGGTGGCGACGGAGGCGGTTTCTTTTCGCCATGCCTTCGTTCAAGCCACCGTGTGCACGCCGAGCCGCTGCTCGTTCATGACGGGTTGGTATCCGCATGTGCGCGGCCACCGCACCATGCATCACATGCTGAATCCGACGCTCGGGGAGACCAACCTGCTGAAAGTGCTGCGGGACAACGGTTACTTCGTCTGGTGGGGCGGCAAGAATGACCTAGTCCCGGGGCAGCTGGGGTTCGAGGAGCATTGCGATGTTCACTTCCGGCCGGGCCCCGAGGATTACGAGCGCTGGGGCGTCACGCCGCAGCCAGGATCCCATGGGGGGGACCTGTCCTGGCGGGGTCCGGTGGACGGCGACAACTACTTCAGCTTCTACAAGGGACGCCTCGAGGCGGCGGATGGCGGGGCATGGTTCGACGGCGATTGGGCGATGGTTCGGGGCGCCATGGATTTCCTTCGTCGGTACGGGGGGAACCAACCACTGTGCATGTTCCTTCCCATCGGCTATCCGCATCCGCCCTATTGCGTCGAGGAGCCCTGGTACTCCCTCACTAACCGCGACGACGTGCCCCCGCGTCACCTGTACGAGACCTGGGACGACAAACCCGGTCTGCTGGCGGGCATCCGCGATGGCCAGCGCTTGACCGGGTGGACCGAGGACCGCTGGCGCGAACTGCGGGCAACCTACTACGGCATGTGCGCCCGGGTGGATCATCAGTTCGGCCTGTTGCTCGGAGCGCTTCGGGACAGTGGGCTGTACGACGGCAGCGCGGTGTTCCTGTTCTCGGACCATGGCGACTTCACCGGCGACTACGGCCTGGTGGAAAAGACGCAGAACACGTTCCAGGATTGCCTCAGCCGCGTGCCGTTCATTCTCAAGCCTCCCGCGGGCGTGCACGCCATGCCCGGTATTCGGGACCAACTCGTGGAATTGCTGGACTTCCCCGCAACTGTCTACGACCTTGCGGGTGTCGACTGCGGCTACTGGCACTTTGGCCGCAGCCTGGTAGACCTCTTGGGCAATCCGGATTCGGACCATCGCGATGCGGTCTTCTGCGAAGGTGGCCGGCTCGTCGGCGAAGTCCAGGCGAGCGAGAGGGAGAGCCTGTCGGCGGGTACCGCACTCGGTCTCTACTCGCCCCGCGTGGCCTTGCAGGTGGACGAGTCGGCTCCGCTTAGACACACCAAGGCCACGATGTGTCGGTCGGACCGGTTCAAGTACGTTCGGCGTGCCTTCGAGACCGACGAGCTCTACGATTTGCTGGCGGATCCCGGCGAGACGCGCAACCTGATCGGGGCTTCCGAGTACCGTGACGAGGAGTTCGCGCTCAAGGAGCGGATGCTCAGCTGGTACATGGAGACATGCGACGTGGTCCCACTCGAGACGGATCGGCGGAACTTTGGCAACATCCCGCGCGCCGGAAGGAGCCTTGTGCAATGACTCGTTCCCTGATCGACCGTGCCGGCGAGATGCTGGATCGGTACGCCCTCGCCATGTCGGCGACCAAGGCACTGCTCGACGAACGATTCGCTGAGGCGGTGGAGCTGATAGCCGGGCTCGACTCGATTCTCATCGTCACCGGGTTGGGCAAGAGCGGCCATGTGGCGCAGAAAGCCGCCGCGACACTGTCGAGTACGGGCACTCAGGCGGCATTCGTGCATCCCGTGGAAGCGCTCCACGGCGACCTCGGCATCGTCCGTCCGGGGTCGGCGCTGCTGGCACTGTCTAAGAGCGGGGGGAACGAAGAGACCATCGCGTTCGCCCGTCAGTTCAAAGCCGTTGCCGGCGGCAAGGTCATCTCGTTGACCGAGCCGGCTTCGCGCCTCGCGGCGGTTGCCGACATCTCGCTTGAAATCCCGGCACTGCCCGAGATCGACGAGTTCGATCTGGCGCCGACGACGAGCACGGCTACGGCTCTCGCGGTCTGCGATGTCCTCGCGATCCTGGTGCAGCAGGCGAAGGGGCTGACCGAGCGCGACTTCGCCAAGTTCCACCCGAGCGGCGTACTCGGGCGCCGCCTGCTGCTGTCGGTCGACGATGTCATGATCAAGGGTGATGGTCTGCCGACGATCACCACCGCGGCGCATGTCTCCGACCTCGTCTACGAGATCTCCTCGAAGGGAATCGGCATGACGGTGGTAGTGGACGGGGACGGCAGTTACGTCGGCGTGGTCACCGATGCGGACATCCGCCGCCTGCTGCTGCGCGGCGAAAACGTCAACCAAATGACGGTGGCGGAGTGCTTCGAGCGCAGCCGCCGGGGAAGCGAAAGCTCGGCGCCATCCGAGGTGGACGGACTGGTTTCGGCGGACTCGATGGCGATCGACTGCCTGCGCCAGATGCAGGCTAACCAGATTACCGTGCTGGTCGTTGTCGACGGCACTCGACCCACCGGGGTCGTACGACTCCAGGATCTGGTCGCAGTCGGCTTCTAGGGAACCTCTGAACAAGCAGCCCGTGCACATGGGGGACGACCGTGCGACCCTTGGCGGCGCGTTGTGGTCGCCCGTGCCAGTCACCGCACGGTGTCGGTTGGCGAAGACGGGCGACCACAAGGGTCGCCCCCATAAGCGCTAACGTGCTTCATACCGCCACGCCTGGGAGCATTCGCCGCGTCGTACGTGGGGAGGTGAGTCGAGCCGCGAGATCGACTTGAAGCGCTTGAACACCAGCTCCACCTGCCAGC
>VXPO01000059.1:9029-34142 GCA_009839505.1 Gammaproteobacteria bacterium | reverse complement strand
GCGCCTCGGCTGATTCGGGGACCGGCGCCGTGGACAAGGCGTGGACAACCCCGCCGCCGCCGTGCCCCGCGCCGGCGCCGCGTACAACCCTTCGACGACACAGTGTGGACGGGGGTCAGTTTTCGCTGTCGCTCGGCGGCCGCCGTTTGGCCCGCGTTTGAAACGGGCGATGTTCGGTCGGGTTGTCCACACTTTGTCCACGGGGCCGGTCCTCCGTCAAACGAGGCACGGTGGGCAAAGGGTGGGCAACCCGACGCACGGACCCCGAGTTTGAATCGGGCGATGTTCGGTCTGTGACGTCTGCTTGTAGGTCCAAGGTGTCGACCGGGCGACCAGGGTCGCCCTACGACACCAGACGGAAGCGCATGCCGCAGACGTTGACTTCGTCGTCCGAGACGTACGCGCCATGTTTCTTGGCCGCCGAGAGGATGCGGTCTCGGTCCCGGACCTTCAGGTCGAGGCCGCCGAGGCCGTAGCCGCGACCGTCCGTCGCCTCGACGAAGCGGATGTCGACATTGTTCAGTGCCATGTGCAGCGTCGCGCCGTCGCGGCTCACGGGCAGCCCCGCCACCTTGCCCCAAAGTTCCGCCAGGCCGACGGGATCCGGACCTTGGAGTTCGACGGCGGCATAGTCCACGGTGACCGACTGGTCCACCTTGTCCTGCCATTGCATGCCGCCGGCGGGCCACCAGTTCCCGTCGAAGTCGTTGATCTCGTCCCAGTCGATCTCGAAGAAGGCGGCCTTCATGTCACCCGGATGGATCTGGCAGATGTTCCAGTTGTCCCGGTCCACCTCCCAGGCGACCCGTACATCGTTGTCCAGTGCCCTCTGGCGGACCGCCTGTTGGTTCTCCTTCGAGTCCGCCTGGCAGATCACCATGTAGCCGCCGTCGCCGTTGCGGCGATCAAGGTATCGGCCCGCCGCCGTGTTTTCCTGGACCGGTACGACGACCTCGAGAAAGTTGCGGCCGATGGGCAGCAGGGTGTTGACGAGACCGAACTTGCCGACGCCGTCGTCGACATAGCAGCGATGGATGCCGAAGATGCTCTCGAGCTGTGCGATGGTGGTGTCGAGGTTGCGGGCGACGAGACAGATCTGGCGCAGTTGGATGGACATGAGTGTGGCTCCCCCTAGAAGGTCGTTATGATCGACGTTGTGAGCCGACATTGCCAGACAGCCGCATGGCTGGCGCTTGGCGCCATGTGGACTACCGCGGCCGCTGCCGCCGAGTACCGTGTGGAACTCGGTGCGGGGGTTCTGCGCCACGATGGCTACCTGCAGACGCCCGCAGGGGGCGCTCCTGGATCGACGGATCTCAAAAGACCCACATTCGCCGAACTCAACCTTGAGGGCGGCAACTACCGATGGCTTTCCGGCATCGTGGAATGGCACCGCCGAGACGACGAGGGCGCCTTCTCCGTGGCCGGCGTCCCCGTCCATCTGCGGCTCCGGGTCCGTCACGAGCAGATCCGCGACAAAGCCGAAGCGGTCCTCGCGACGCCGCTTCGGATCTGGGGGCGGACGCTCCCGGCCGGCGATTCGGTCCGCTCCGAGGTGTCGTTCGATGGCTTCTCGCTAGCGCTGACGGGCGTCTTCGACCTTGCCGACGGCGTGACCGCCGAACTGGGTGCCGGAGCCGGGTGGACCGCCTACGACTTCTTCATGGTCGGCCCACGGCATCATGCCGAGCGTGCCTACCACGTCAATTCGATCGGGCTCGTCGGCAGCCTGGCCAAGGATTTCGGTCAGGGCTGGCGGCTGGAGGCCGTGCTGCGTGCCTTCCCGGCGCTCGACGGCACCGGCAGCAGCTACCTCGTGGAGCCGCGCATCCGTCGCCGCCTTACGGAACGCGCAACGCTGGTCCTCGCCGCACCCTTCGAGTGGTTCCGCTACGACGACGCCCACAAGCAGGAGATGCCAAATCGGCTCAACGTCAGGCGTCGCGTCGTGCCCTCGATCGCAATAGGCTTGGACCTCTGAACCCGACAACCACAAGGTCGCCCTTCGGGATCATCGCCAGACCGACAGCTCGGTAAGGGCCGTTTGGGTCAGCAGGTAGGGCTCCCTCTCCGCCGCCGCTTGGCGTTCGAGGGCTCTCATCCGACCGGCGGTGGTCGTGCACCTCGGGTCGAGCTGCGCAACCAGATGGCCCGCCATGTGCCGCAACGCGTTCTGCAGGTTTCCCGCGGTCGGCGGCGTGCGCAGCCAGTTCGTCAGTTCAAGCGCGAGGTCTTTGAAACCCTCACGGCCACGCAGAGCGCCGACGCGGCGGCCCAAAGCGCGATAGGCCGCCTGGTCCCGCGCCAGCACCGAGTACTTGTGGTGGCTCCAGAGTTCGTGGCTCGTCCGGGGCAGGGGAATCCGCCCGGCCGACGCTCCGCGGTACTTGGCGGCTAGCAGCGTGAACTGCTCGCCCGGCGTGTCGATGAAGGTGGACGGCCAATGCCCCGGCGACGATCGCAGGCGGACTGGGGTCCTGTCCCGATAGCCGCGGAACGACATCTCTTGGGCCAGCAGGCGGTGACGATGCCGAAGCGCCCAACCGCAACCTACCCAGCGTCGGGTCTCCGGATGGACGGCGTAGCCGGAGAGGTCCTTGTTGACGATGGACACGACGCCGTGGAGCTCACGGTGTTCCCCGAGGAGGCGCTGTCGGTCCAGGTAACCCGGATGAACGTCCCAGATGCGCAATCGGCCAAGTGCGGGCTAGCTAAGGAAGGACCTACACCCCGTATCGGTGAGCAGGGCGTCTAGTGCCGGATCGCCAGCCACGGCCGCGTACTTCGACCGCAAGACCCCGAGGCTCCTGGCATGGTACTTCTGCGGCTTCTGCGTCCAGCGCTGTCCCTTCAACGTAACGTCGAATTCGTCCTCGCTGGCGACGATCGCCTCGGCGTTGGCGACGCTCCACGGCAGGAACAGGCCCGCCACCTGGTCCCGCAATAGAGGAACGAGCGTGGCTTCGAGTGCGGCAAAGTCCTCGAACGCGCCGAGGTCGGCCGGATTCAACATGCGGTCGATCCAGGCGACTACGTTGGGGGCGTCCCCGACCAAGGCGCCGGCGGTGGGATCGCGTCCCGCCTCGTAGATCTGGCCCCACAGGCCGAAGTCGGCGAAGGCCGGACGGGCGCCGAAGAGGTACGGCCGCGGCGCAAGATGGACGTCGAGCAGCTTCAGTGCGTCCGCAAAGCTCTGTTCGATCTGCGGCGCGGTGACTTCGTTGGAACCGACGAACCACACCCTCGGCACCATGCGTTCGCGGATGGACTTCGCCATGTCGTCGAGGCGTTCCGGGGGTGCGCTGGCGGCGAATCGCCTGGATACCGTCACCTGGTCGATCTCCCGCGCCCAGCGCATGTGGAACATCCACTTGTTGCCCCACTCGTCGCCGAACTCCTCCAGCAGCACCGATACGAACCGCGCGACCGCGCCCGGCGGGTGAATCCTCGGCTCGGGGAACCGCTCCTCCATTGCCTCGATGATGGGGGTCGAGTCCTGGATGCCCTTGTCCTCCGGCGTCACCACCAGCGGAATGAGCGGCAGGCGGGCATGCTTCGCGAAGAGATCCGCGGCCTGGCCCCGTTCACGCCATTCGTGGGGGATGCGCTTGTAGCGGAAGTACGACCGGACCTTGACCGAGTAGGGCGACTCCTCGGAGCCGATGACGATGTGGTCGGACATCGAGCGGTTCAGCTCGCCCGCGTCCCCGTTACGGTGGCGCTGCCGAACGCGCCGAGCTTGACGTCGCCGGAGAGCGAGTCACCGTCTGCCGTGACGCTGAACTCCAGGGTGATCGGCATGGGATTGGTGATGTCGACACTCCACGTCGCCTTGTTGCCGTCCACGGCACCGTTCTTGATGTCCACCGTGCCCTGTGCACCCGCCATGGTGCCCGTAAGAGCGTCACCGTCCGCCTGCAACGTGATCGTCGCTTTCTGCTGACCTAAGGGGGTGTTGACGACCGTATCCCAGGCACCGACTACATCGCTCATTCGTGGTCTCCTCAAGGCCGCCCGTCGCGGCACCATCCAGTGTCGCAATGCAGTATGACAGACGCCTGTTCGAACTGTATAGGGCGCGCAGGAGACAACACCTCTCGGCCGTCTGGAGGCGCAGCGTTCAACATGTCCGGGACGACCACGCAACTCGGCGGACGCTGAATCGGCGTATGCTCGCGCCCATCGGCCGCTCGTGGGGAATGCAGCTCAAGGGGGTGACTCATGGCTAGACCGAAGGTGGACAACAAGAAACTTCGTTGGACCCTGATCGCGGTGCTCGCGGTGTTCATCGTGATGGCCGACTGGTACGCCGACGGAGTCGGTCCGAGGCTGATCCTGGGTTCCGCAACGCTCAACCTGACCTCTGACCCGGACGAAGCCCGCGTGTTCATCGACGGCGAAGCGGTGGGGCGAACACCGATGCGCGAGCTTGGCGTGCGCCCCGGCGAGCGGGTCGTGCGCCTCGAGCATCGCTTCCACGACCCGGTGGCGCAACGGCTCGATACCGGTCGGGGCGACGTCAGGGATGTCCACGTCGACTTTGCACCGGCCACGGGGAGCCTGGAGATCGTCAGCAATCCGCGCGGCGCACAGCTCGTCGTCAACGGGGAGAAACTCGAGGACGCATCGCCCGTGCTGTTGTCGCCCTTCCCCACCGGTGCCCACGAGGTTTCCGCGACGATTCATGGTCGCCAGTTAAAGACGCAGATCGCGGAAGTCCTGCCGAGGCAGCAGACGGACGTGTCGTTCGAACTCGAACGCGTGCCCATGAGCGAGCTGTACGTCAGCCGTTCGCCCGGCAACGTCAAGCTCGAGGTCGGCGGCAAGCCGTACCAGCCGGGCATGACCCTGCCGATCGGCACCTACAAGTTGCGCGCCGCGAGCCCCGGGTACGAGTCGCAGGAGCTCTCGGTCGAACTGGTCGCTGGCCGCAACGACCGGTCCGTCCGGCTCGTTCGACTGCAGGGCAGCCTGTCTTTGGCCATCGAGCCTGGCGATGCGAGCGTCGAGGTCTCCTACCCCGACGGTGGCGAATGGCGAACGGTGCCCTACGAGGATGGAATGACCGTTCCCACCGGTCCGGTGCGTTTGCGCGCCAGCGCGGTCGGCCATCGCAACTACGAGCGTCGGCTGACGATGCAGGCGAAGCCGCTGCGGCATGCGGTTCGCCTCGAGAAATACAACATCGAGCCCGGTCGCCAGTTCCGCGATGCGCTCACCGATGGTGGCGAAGGACCCCTCGTGGTCATCGTTCCGACGGGTACCTTCCGCATGGGTTCAGACACCGGGTCCGCAGACGAGCGTCCGGTCCGCGCGGTCTCCGTGTCTCAACCGTTCGCCATCGGGGTACACGAGATCACACGCGAAGACTTTGCCCGGTTCAAGCCGTCCGAAGCTCCCGACGACGCTAGCCAGGCCCGGCTGCCGATCACTCGGGTGTCGTGGCGCGCGGCCCAGGACTACGCCGAGTGGTTGAGTGAACAGACCGGCAATCGCTACCGGCTGCCGAGCGAGGCCGAATGGGAATACGCGGCTCGCGCGGGTACCGACTCCCCCTTCCACTTCGGCAGCGATCCGGAGCAGTTCTGCGCCCATGCCAACATCGCCGACGCGACGTTCCTGGCGCAGTACGCCAAGGACGGCACCATCGACTGCTCGGACGACAATATACGTACCGCTGCCGTTGGCACCTTCAAGCCCAATGCATTCGGTATCCACGACATGCTAGGCAACGTCGAAGAATGGGTTGTGGATTGCTGGCACGACAACTATCGCGGTGCTCCATCGGGTCAGGAACCGCGTACCGGGGGAACCTGCGCGACACGCATCTTGCGAGGTGGCGCCTGGGACTCCATCCCCGGCGAGGCGACGGTGAGCTACCGGACCTCCAGCACGCGCGGCAGCGGGACCCGTGGATTCCGCGTTGTCCGCGAGTTGTAGCGAGCCGCCTACGACCTCGGCCACGAGTTTCGCAAAGCGAAAATCGAACGCGCCCAAAGGGCGCGCTTATCGCCCCTACGATTCCGCGAGTCCCGGGATCGCCACCTTGACGGCGTCCTCCAAGCGGTCGACGAGCGTCACTTCCATTTCATCGCGCACCAGTTCCGGCAGCTTGGCGAGTTCGGCCTCGTTGTCGCGCGGCAGGATGACGTGGCGGATTCCAGTGCGGTGGGCGGCGAGCACCTTCTCGCGGATTCCACCAACCGGAAGGATCAGGCCCGATAGCGTAAGTTCACCCGTCATGGCGATGTCGTCGCGCACGCTCTTGTTGCTGTAGAGCGATGCGAGGGCGGTGGCCATGGTGATGCCCGCCGACGGCCCGTCCTTCGGAACCGCACCCGCCGGCACATGCACGTGGATGCCGTTCTCCTCGATCGTGGCGCGGTCGATGTTCAGGTTCTCGGCCACCGACCAGATATACGATCGCGCCGCCTGCACCGACTCCTGCATGACCTTGCCCAAATGACCGGTGATGATCGTCTTGTCATCCTTGTGCGTGAGCGTCGCCTCCACGTAGAGGACATCGCCGCCCGACTCGGTGTAGGCCAGCCCCGGCGCGACACCCGCCTCGAGCTGCTCGCGCTGGCGATCCGACTTGAACTTCTCGGGTCCGAGGAGCTCGGCAAGGTCGTCCACCGTGATGGGAGTCGCCGCCACCTCCGACTGCAGCGTCAGCCGCGCGCGTTTGCTCGCCACTCGCCCGACGACACGGTCCAGTTCACGCACTCCGGCTTCCCGCGTGTGACGGCGCACGGCCCAAGACAGCGCGTCGTCCGTGAAGCTCAGCAGTTCGTCGGAAAGTCCCGCATTCTCACGTTGCCGCGGGATGAGGTAGCGACGGGCGATTTCCAGCTTCTCAAGTTCGCTGTAGCCCGTCAGTTCCAGCACCTCCATGCGGTCGAGCAGCGGACGGGGTACCCCGTCGAGATGGTTGCACGTGGTGATGAAGAAAACCTTCGACAGGTCGAACGGCAGGTTCAGATAGTTGTCCCGAAACTCCTTGTTCTGAGCCGGGTCGAGAATCTCCATCAGGGCTGCAGACGGGTCGCCACGGAAGTCGCGGCCGAGCTTGTCCACTTCGTCCAGCATCAGCACCGGATTGCGCACCCCCGCACGGCGGACCGCCTGCAGGATGCGTCCCGGCATGGCGCCAATGTAAGTACGGCGATGGCCGCGCAGCTCGGACTCGTCGTGCAGGCCGCCTAGACTCATGCGCTCGAACTTGCGTCCCATGGCCCGGGCGATGGACTGCCCCAAGGAGGTCTTACCCACCCCCGGCGGTCCGACGAAACACAGGATCGACGCTTTCGCCTCCGGGTTCAGCTGCAGCACGGCAAGGGACTCGAGAATTCGCTCCTTGATGTCGTCGAGGCCGTAGTGATCCTCATCGAGCACGCTCTGGGCGTGGTCGAGATCCAGGGTGTCTTCGGTGATGACGTTCCACGGGAGTTCCGCGATCAGTTCAAGATAGCTGCGCGCCACCTGGTAGTCCGCGGCATTGGAGGACATCTTCGCCAGCCGCTTGAGCTCCCTGTCCACCTCTTTGCGCACGTCGTCCGGCAACTGGGCGTTGCGCAGCTGGTTGCGCAACTCGGCGATGTCCTCGTCGTCGTCTTCCCCAAGGGCCTGTTCAATGGCGCGCTTCTGGTGACGCAGGACGTGCTCCCGCTGCTGCTGTTCGAGATCTTCCCGTGCCCGCGACTCAAGGTCACGGCGCATCTCGACGACGGCGATCTCCTGGCGCAGCAGGTCGTGGATGGCCTCAAGGAACGGTTGGGCGTCGTCGATCTCCAGGATCTTCTGCTTCTCCGCCTGCTCAACGTTGTCGGCGAGCACCGCGATGCGGTACATCTGGATAATCGGATCGTCGATCGAGCCGACCATCTGGTGGAACACCTGATCGGCGTTCTGCGGATTCTGGGGCGATGCCAAGTGGGCAATACGGCGCGCGGTCTCCAGGTTGTCGCGCACCAACGCCATGGCCTTTGCCCGCTCCTCTCCCGAGTCTGCGAGCACCGGCAGCGGCAATTCCTCCACCTCGACGGACGCGTGGCGCGTGCCATCTTCCTCGGTATCCGGTGGCACGAAGCCGACGAGCCGCACCCGACGCAAGCCGCGCACGATGACCTGCGCGCTGCCGTCGCGTTTCTCCACCCGGGTCACCGTGGAAACGGTGCCGACATCGTAGAGGTCGTCGCGCCCGGGGCGTTCCTCGTTGGGATCCTTCTGCAGGACCGTGAGTATCTCCCGGTCCTGCTCGACCGATGCCTTCACCGCGGCGAGCGACGCCGGCCGCCCTACGATCAGGGCGTGGATCAACTCCGGGAAGACAGCGACGTCCTTCAGCGGTAGTAACGGCAATGTCGGCATGATGGGCTCCGGTGGGCGTGGTTTTGCCTAACCGGCTCGTTCGCTCTTAGCGCTGTACGCAATGTGCGGCCAACAGCAACGGAATTCAATGCCGCAGCAACGACCCCGCGTCGCTACTCGGATGGTGATTTGACGAACGCGACTCTCAGCGCACGAAGCGCTTCGAGTCCGTATCGAACGATGGTTGGCCAGTGACGGCCCGGTCAACGACGCCAGCCGCGGTTGCCGCGGTCCTGCCGCGGCCGAGCCTGACTCACGCGTAGCGTCCGACCACTCATCTGAGATGAGTTGAGCGCACTGATCGCTTCGTTCGCCTCCGCGTCGTTGGGCATCTCGACGAACCCGAACCCCTTGGAGCGGCCCGACTCGAAGTCGACGATGACGTTAGCTTCCGAAACGTGACCATGTTGCCCGAACAACTCCGTGAGTTCTTCCGAGGTCACCGAATATGGCATGTTGCCGACGTAGATCTTCAATTTACTCTCCCGGCATCGGCAGACCCAGAGCTGCGTCTTACCTCCGATACCTTGGGGGCGCACGATACGCGGTCGCACCGTCGATGCCAACATCGGGTTTCGCAGCAAGTTTCGACCGACGGGTGGCTTGGCGCACTGGCCGGGCTATGATGCACGCGACCGTTTTTGCGGTCGCGTGCGTTGTCGGCGATGACCGCCCAGCGACAAGCCGAGCGTTCGCCATGGGGAAGCGGAACGAGGTACATACCGTGACCGTCGATGACGTATGGCGGCAGTTGGCCGACATGGCTGCCCTGCAGCGCCGTCACAACGAGCAGGTTCACCCACGCTGGGAGAAGCAGGGCTACGAGTATTACCGCGCCGTGTGGGTGGAATGCGCCGAACTGCTCGACCACTTCGGATGGAAGTGGTGGAAGCGGCAGGACAGCGACCTCGACCAGGTTCGGCTCGAGATCGTCGACATCTGGCACTTCGGCCTGTCCGAGCTGCTGCGCAGGAACGAGGTGGACTTGGCGCTCGCCGGGCGATTGCGCGCGGCCCTGACCGACGACGACTCGTCGCTCCCGGACTTCCGCGTCGCGGTGGAGGAACTAGCGCGGTCGAGCCTCGCGTCAAAGGGCTTCGACATCGAGGCTTTCGCCGCTGTCATGCGGGCGCTGCCGATGTCCTTCGACGAACTCTACGAGATATACGTCGCCAAAAATATCCTGAATGCATTCCGCCAAGACCACGGCTACAAGACCGGCGACTACATCAAGGTCTGGAACGGCCGCGAGGACAACGAACACTTGAGCGAGATTCTTCGCGAGCTCGATCCCCGCGCGAAATCGTTCGCGACCGACGTCGGCAGAGCCCTCGCCGAACGCTACGCCGCCCTACCCGGCGCTCTACCCGGAAAGGACGGCTGAAGCCGCCTGCGTGCGAACGTAGCCGAACCGGCTGGCGACTCGTGAAAATACTCCTGGTGACCGACGCATGGGCGCCGCAGACCAACGGCGTCGTGACCACCTACACGCACGTTATCGAGAGCCTGACTGCCGGCGGCCACGACGTCGTCACTATCGAACCTCGCCAATTCCCGACGGCACCGCTGCCCGGCTACGCGGAAATCCGCATCGCGGCCACACCCTGGCGGGTCGGCGCGATGATCGACGAGACCCGCGCGGACGCCATCCACATCGCGACCGAAGGGCCTTTGGGCCTGGCGGCACGACGACATCTTGTGCGACGCGGCATAGCCTTCACAACTGCCCTGCACACCAAGTTCCCCGAATACGTGAACGTGCGCCTAGGTCTGCCGCTGGCGGTAGGATACCGGTTCATGGGTTGGTTCCACGATGCTGCGGCGCGCACGCTAGTCACCACGCCCAGCCACAAGGAGGAGTTGGAAGCCTGGGGGCTCGAGAATCTGAGGGTGTGGGGCCGTGGCGTCGATACCCGCCGCTTCCGCCCTGGTGGGCGACCACGGCACCGTGGTCATCGGCTCCTCTACGTGGGTCGGGTCGCGGTGGAAAAGAACATCGAGGACTTTCTTGAACTGGCCGTGGACGCCCACAAGGTGATCGTCGGCGACGGCCCGCACCGCGACGCCTACCAGCGCCGCTATCCCGAGGTCGAGTGGGCCGGGTACCGGTTCGGTGAACAGCTGGTCTCGAGCTATGCCGACGCCGATGTGTTCGTCTTCCCGTCGCGCACGGACACGTTCGGCTTGGTGATGCTCGAGGCGATGGCATGCGGCACTCCCGTCGCTGCGTTTCCCGTGACGGGTCCAAGGGATGTCGTCATCGAAGGTGTCAATGGCGCCCTGGACGAAGACCTTGGCCAAGCCGTCCATCGTGCCCTCCAAGTGCCCCGCGAGTCCTGCCGGGCTTTCGCGCTGGCCAACGATTGGGAAGTCGTAGCGCAACGGTTCGTCTCGGGGCTAGCGCGCATATCTCCCCCATGGCCTTGACGATCGCCGCCGGCTAGCACAATGGGACTGCTTGACGACACTCACCCTGGATGGGCAGCCCAGTGGGGACTGGCGGGTGCGTTCTGGGGACTCGTTGGAGTCCTGGGATTGCTGCTCTACGCGGTCGTGCGTCTTACCGACGTGGTGGTCGCCGGACTTGACTACGACTGGCAATGGCAACACGTCGCGGTGGCCCTCGCCAACACCGTATTCATGGCATGGTCCGAGGGCCTAAGAGGATTCCAGCGGTCATTCTCACCGCGCGTCGCCGCACGGCTCGGATGGCTGCGCCGCCACCCCTCCCCGATGCGGGTCGGCCTGGCACCCCTGTTCGTCATGGGCTATTTCCAAGCTGGTCGACGACGGATGATCGGGATCTACGCCCTCACCGTGGGCATCGTGGTGCTGATCGTGGCAGTGCACGCCTTGCCGCAACCCTGGAGGGCAGCCCTCGACATCGGCGTCGTCATCGGCCTGTCCTGGGGCGTTGTCAGCACCCTCGTCTTCGCGTGGCTGGCATTTACGAATCCCGACTTTGCCGTCGACCCGGATGTCCCCTAGGGGATGTCCGTAAGGGAAGGTCCCAACGGACAGGCCCGCGAAGCGTCTATCGTCCGTCTAAGGGGACAACCGTCGCCAGAGCAGCGCCCCGCCGCAAACGCCCGCCGGAATGACCACGAGGGCCGCGAACGGCACCGCCAATAGCAGCGCGGCCAGTGCCCCGAAACCCAATGCCGCGCCGCGATTCGCCCGCAGCAGGGCAAGCGTGTGACGAAACGCGAGGCCGCGGTTCTCGGCGGCGTAGTCGACAAACTGCACGGCGAGCATCCACGAGCCGAAGACGAACCACAATGCCGGCGCCACGAAGTTGATGATCGGCAGTAGGCTGAACACGAACACCCCGAGCAGGCGGGGCAGGTGGTAGGCGAGCTTGCGCCCTTCCCGCTGCAGGGCGTGGACTAGGGCAAGTCCCACGCTCTCTTCGAAGTCCGGCTTGTCTCCGTATTGGCGTTGTTCGGTGGCGGCCGACAGCACGCCAAGGAAGGGACTTGCCACAATCACGGCAAGGAAGCCGAACAGCCAACCCGCAACGACGACGCCGACGATGTAGAGCAGCGGCGCCAGGCCGCTTGCGAGCCAGCCGAGCCAGCTCGGGAGCGCTTCGCCGACCCATGCAACAGCGTCCTGAACGAGGGTGTAGCCGACCGCCAGCAGCACCACCACGAGCGCGAGGCTGACCGCCACGGGGCCCCACACGAACGGACGCAGAGGTTTCTCGCGCATGATCCGTGCGCCACGCAGAAAGCAGTCCAAGCCGTCACCGGCATGGGCTCGACGGTCGGTGACGGTGGGATCGGAGTTCACGATCTCGTGACCGTGTCGACGGCATCAACGAGCACGTCGACCATGAGATCGAGTTCTTCGCTCCCCACCGTGAACGGCGGCCCCAATGCGACGATGTCACGTACCTCACCCGTGCCTCCGGGATAGAAGGACACACCCCGCCGTAGCCCTTCGGCAAGGACCCTGGTCGTGATCCCTTGGTCCCGGGGATAGCGCGTCAACGACTCCCGGTCCTCGACCAGCTCGACTGCCAACAGGAGGCCCGCGCCGCGAACCTCCGCGACGTGGGGATGATCCACAAACGCCTCGCACAACCTCGCCTTCAACGCGGCTCCCGTGTTCGCGGCGCGATCGACGAGGCATTCGCGGTCGAGGATCTCCAACACCTTGTCCGCTGCCGCGCACGCGCTCGGATGGGCGGCGAACGTGTGGAACATGACGTTCATCCCCGCCTCGCCAATCGACGCCCCCACCGCCTCGGTGGCGAACACGCCGGCGATCGGCGAGTAGCCGCCGCCGAGGCCCTTGCCCGCCACCATGACGTCTGGAACGACGTCCCACTGGTCAAGGGCGAACCGCGTTCCGGTCCGCCCGAAACCGGTCATCACCTCGTCGGTCAGCAGCAGCAGGTCGTAGTGATCGCAGAGTTTGCGGACCGCTTGCCAATAGCCTTCCGGGGGTACGAGCGCGCCACCGCTCGCACCGACAATGGGTTCGGCCAGGAAGCCCGCCACCGTGTCGGCACCCTCGCGCTCGATGACCTGCTCCAGCGCATCGAGACAGTACCGGCCGACGTCGGGCGACGGGCAACGCAGCGCATGGGGTGCGGGCACCACGGGTACCGCCGGAAGCACGTGCGACAGCCCATGTCTACGACTCTCGTGGCCGCTGACGGCAAGCGTGGCGAGGGTTGTTCCGTGATAGGAGGGCGTCTGCGCGATGATCTTGGTCTTGCCCGTCAGACCCCGTGCCGCGTGGAACTGAAGGGCGATCTTGATCACCGTCTCGGCACCCTCGGAACCGCCCGACGTCAAGTGCATGCGCGTCAAACCAGGAGGCAGCCAATCCCGTTGCAGCCGCTCGAGCAAGCGCTCGCGTTGCGGGGTGAGCCATGGCGGCACAGCGTACGAGCACGACAGGATCGCGTCATGCATGGCATCCGCCACTTCCGCGCGCCCGTGGCCGACATTCACCGCGATGGCACCGCCCGCGGCATCGAGAATCCGGCGCCCGTCAACGTCGTAGAGATACGTGCCCTCGGCCCGTGCGATTCGCATCGGCGGCATGCCAACGAAAGCGGCGAAAGGCCAGGTGGCAGTCACGGGCCGAGAGCCTCGATGAACTCGCCTCGTCGCGGTCGCGGCTCGGGCTCGTCCTTCGACCGCTCGTAACCCTTGAGCAGGGCGGGCGCGAGTTCCGCGTGCTCGCCGCCGAAACCCGGCGGATCAAGCAAGCTCACCTGGCGGAACAGCAGGCGCAGAATCCGGATGTCCTCCCGGCTGGCATAGCGCAGACCCTTGCGCAGGATCACGCGACGCTGCAGTTTCTCGTCGATGCTGCCGTCGGGGCGCGTGAAGTCGAACGGATCCTCGCCCCGCTGCAGGGCCTTGTTGACCGCAATCGCCTCCAGATCGCGTTCCACCTGGTACTGGTACCACGGCACGATCCGCCGCTCGTTGCGCTCCTCGAAAGCCGCCGCACGGCAAACCGCATCGGACTCGGTGTCAAGCACGTCGGCGAGTTCGAACGCGGACACCCACGCCAAGGCGCAACCGCGGCCCGCCAACGGGTTGGTGTGTACGCTCGCGTCGCCGACGGCGAACAGGCCGGCGACCAAAGGCCGTCCATCGACGAAGTACCTGCGCCGAGAATTGGTCAGGTTGCCGTACAGATAGACCTTGCTGATGGGCATCGACACGGTCTCCTCCACCCACGGCCGCGACGCGTCGATCAACCGGGTAGCCACGTCGAATTCCCGTTCCCGGGCAACGCGCCGCAGCGGCACGTCTTCCGGGTCGGCGGCGAGAGTAATGGAAAAAGTGCGGTTGTCGCTACGGAACACGCCGGCTTTCACGTAGCCGAGATCGACCCCGGCCACGCCACCGGTCAAAGACTGTCGGCCATCGAGCCGCGGGTAGTTCGCCGCATCGCGCAGACGGTAGAAGCGAGATGTGTAGAAGATGCCGCAGGGGTGATCTTCACTCGGCGGCGGTTCCGCCCCGACCGCCGCCAGCCACCGGTTCGCACGACTGTTGCGGCCGCTCGCGTCGACCACGATTCCGGCATCGATGTCGACGACGCCGTCCGGCATCTTTACCGTCACGCCCGCGACCCGTTGACTGTCTCCGTCCGTCACCGTCCGGAGCGCGCGAACGTCCGCACCGGACGCGAACGTGAGCTCGGTCGCCGGAATGGACTCGAGCAGGTGGCGTCGCAACAGGAACTCGAACACCACGCGCCGGCAGGCGAGGAACGCGATACGGTCATCGCCCGGCTCGAATTCCGGCGCTTCGAAGGTGTTGCCCGCAATTTCCCGAAAGGTCAGCACTTCGGCCCCCGAGGCATGCAAGGTCGCGAAGAAGCCGGGCAAGTCGTCCTTGATCGAGTTGACCAGCGGCGCAAGCAGGACATGGCTGTGCCGGGTCTGTCCGGCCCCGTCCCGGCGCCACCGCTCCCAAGCGGCAAGATGGTCTTCGGGCATCGGCGTGGCGTCGCGTTCGAGGCACGCCACCGTAAGCCCCTGGCGGCAGAGCGCGAACGCCGAAGCGAGCCCGGCGATCGACCCGCCGACGACCACGGCGTCAACCTTTGCAGGAACAGTTGGCTCTGACGACACGGAGGGCAACCCCTTGCGGTAGGCGAGCATTCTAAGGAAGCTCTGGGCAAGTAGCATGCACGTAGCGTTGTTGACGGGCCACGACGGAAACGGTTAAGAACAACCACAGCGGGGACGGAGGCCACCATGGCTGCGGTGGAAGGCATCGACATCGACAACGTGACCGCTTGGGTCGAGCAGAGAATCGAGGGTCTGAAGCCGCCACTCGAATTCTCGCTGATCGCCGGCGGCCATTCGAACCTCACGTACAAGTTCACGGACACCGTCGGCGCGGCCTACGTTCTTCGGCGCCCGCCCTTGGGTCACATCCTGGAGAGTGCCCACGACATGGCCCGCGAACATCGCATCGTCTCGGCCTTGGCGGACACGGAGGTTCCGGTTCCCCCGACCTACGGCCTCTGCGAGGACGCCGAGGTCAACGGTGCTTCCTTCTACCTGATGAAGTTCGTTGAGGGCACGGTCCCCCACGACGCCGAGGCGACATCCGAAATCCCTCCGCCCGAGCGCCGCACCGCCGGCGAACACATCATCGAGGTGCTGGCCAAGCTACACAACACCGACCCGGAGGACGTGGGACTCGGTGAGCTTGCCCGTAGGGAGGGCTATATCGAACGCCAACTCAAGCGCTGGACCAAGCAGTGGGAGGCGACCAAGACCCACGAGATTCCCGAGATGGAGGAGAGCGAACGTTTGCTGCACGAGGACATGCCGGAACAGGTCGGCTACTCCATCGTCCACGGCGACTACCGCATCGGCAACATGATCATCGCCGGCGGTCGCATGGCGGCCCTGCTCGACTGGGAGTTGTGTACGCTGGGAGACCCACTTGCAGACGTCGGCTACCTGCTCAACAACTGGACGGAACCCGGCGAGCCTGGGGCGGACGCGAGTCCCATCGGAATCGGCGGCTTCCCTGACCGTTCCTACGTATGCGAGGTCTATCAGCAACGTACCGGGCGAGACCTCTCACGCATCAACTACTACCGGGCCTTTTCCCACTGGCGTTTAGGCGCCATCACACAAGGCGTCTACAAGCGCTACCTCGTCGGTGCGATGGGCAACCAGGATTTCGATCTCGAGAAGTACAAACGGGGCATCCACCAACGCGCCGAGACGGCCCTCAAGTTGCTGACAACCTGACCGACGGCATGCCTGCCTGGCGGTGGGAACGGAATCGAGGACTTAAGGGGCGCGCCAGCGGCCACGAGGGCCGCTGGAGGCAGCTTTCAAGGGGGGAAGGACACTAGAGATACAGGGAGGACCAAAAGCTGCCGTTCGCGCCAAATACTCATATTGTCCAAGCCTTGTACAGGACAATCTGGCACATGTCAACGGTTTTCGTCACGTTCCCCGTGGCTCTGTGGCCGCCTGTGCACGTCAATTCGCCGTCGCAAGCAGGCCGTGCTCTTCAACGAAAGCCCGCAGGGAGTCTTCCAGCGCCGTACGCGCCGCGGACAGGCTCTCGTCGAGGGCTCCATGTTCGCCGTCGCTAGCGCACCGACGGGCGTGCGCCGCGTAGTCGTTGACCGCCGTCACCAGTTCGGCCAAGTGTCGCGGACAGTCGCAGGACGCGCGAGAGGCCATCAGGGCGATGTGAACCAGTTGCTCGTCGCTGTAGCGAGGGCCGGGCGGACGTCGTGGCGTTGCGGCCAGCACCCTCCGTTCGAGGGTAGTCCAGTCGGCCGGCCAGCGAAGCAGCGCCCGACCTTCACTTCGGCAGCGCTCCAGGTCCGCCGACGTGGCGTACTTGAACGCCACGACCAGTCGGACACTCGGGAGAACTTCTTCAATTATTTCAATACTTTCAGGGTCAAGCGTCGGAACATAGACGACCACGCAATCGAGTTCCGGCAGCGCATCTCGATCCGCCGTCAAGTCCGCGGCGCTGGCCCATTCGGCGACGATCCGTACGCCCAAGTCGGTGGCTTGCCGACGGGCCAAGAGCAGCTGCCCGCCTACCAGCCCCACGCGCGGCTCAGCGAGCACGGGAGGCCGGTCCTCGGCACCCTCGAGGCGCCGTCGCAACTCGTCGTCGTCGAGCCGAATCACCCGGCTGACGGGATGTCCTTGGTCGAGTAACGCTTTGACGGCAAGCAGTCGATCGATTTGCGCCCGACTGTAGAACCGGGTTCTGCCCGCGCGGTCGGCCGGTTCCAATCCGTAGCGACGCTCCCACGCCCGAAGACACTCGGGACTGATGCCCGTGCGCTTGGCCACTGCGCCGATTCGGTAGAGGTCTTCCACAGCCTGTCCAGCCGAAACCAGACGGGCAATTGTACAGTTCTGTATATCTCCTATACAACGGAGTGCCGATCCGTGGGTCCGACCACGCCCACGGCGCATGCTGCCGGCCCGCAGAACGCACCATCGGCGACGGACCCGACGTGGCGAAAGCCACCGTCTGTCGGCGCCAGGGCGAACACAAGGTCGGCGGGTTTTGTGTTTTACTATGGTCGGTTCTGCGCCTCGTAGCGGCAAGCGAATGCCCCACAACGATGTAGACATCAGTCTGCACCCCGAGTTGACCGCGGCGCTTACGACATTGGCGGAGGCGGTCGAGCAGTTCGCGGACCGTGAATCCCTCGGCGAATCGGTACCGTTCAACCTGAACCTCGTGCTCGACGAGCTCATCACCAACAGCATCAGCTACGGTTTGCCGCAGGTCGACGAGCCGCTCCTCCGTCTTCGCCTGTCGCGCAACGGCGACACCGTGGAGGCTCAGGTAGAGGACAACGGACCTGCATTCGACCCCTTCGAAGAGGCTCCGCAGCCTGATACGGAACAGGAACTGGACGACCGCCCCATCGGCGGACTTGGCGTTTTTTTGGTGAAGCAGTTCACCGACGATTCGTTCTACGAGCGGGATGGCGAGATCAACCGCATCACCATGCGAATGAAACTGGAGACCTAGGATCAATGGCAAACCACACACCACTGTCCGTGCCGAGTGAAGAGCATGGCAACGCGGTCATCCTCTGCCCGACGGGCCGCGTCGACGGAACCAACGTAGCCATCTTGCAGGGCGCTGTGCGAGAACGAATCGACGCGGGCCAAACCACCCTGGTTTTCGACCTCGTCGAATTGAACTACATCAGCAGTGCGGGATTGAGGGTGCTCCTAATGTCAGCCCGTGACCTGCAGAGCCACGGTGGCAAGGCGCTCTTCTGTGGACTCTCGGAGCAGATCAAGCAGGTCTTCGAGATCACCGGCTTCGACAAGATTCTCGCGGTTCTCGGAACCCGCGATGACGCCCTCGGCGCGATCTAGACTCAGCATGTCCTCGCGAATTCTAGTTGTCGACGACGAGGAAGATCTCGAGCTGCTCGTACGCCAGCGGTTCCGGCGCCGTATCCGCAAGGGCGACTTGGAGTTCGTGTTCGCGCACAACGGCAAGGAGGCGTTGGAGCAGCTCGAGGAGAACCCCGACATTCGCATGGTCCTCTCCGACATCAACATGCCGGTGATGGACGGGCTTACTCTTCTGAGCCAGCTCGAGTCGGCCGATGCGGATGTCTGTGCGGTCATCGTTTCCGCGTACGGGGACATGGCCAACATCCGCACGGCCATGAATCGGGGTGCTTTCGACTTCGTCACCAAACCTATCGACTTCAATGACCTGCAGGTCACCATCGAAAAGACGCTGCGTCACATCGAGATGCTCCAAGAAGCTCTCGCATCCCGCGACCGCCTGGTCGCCCTGCGACAGGAACTCCTCGTCGCAAGTCAGGTGCAGACAGCGGTACTGCCGGCCGCATTGCCGGTGACGGAGCATTTCGACGTGCATGCCAGCATGACTCCTGCGCGCGAAATCGGCGGCGACTTCTACGACTTCTTCAGTCTCGACGACGACCGTATGGGGCTCGTCATCGCGGATGTATCGGACAAGGGGATTCCCGCGGCGCTGTTCACCATGGTCAGCCGGGCACTTCTGAAGGCGGCGGCCCGCAACCACGCATCACCGGCAGAGTGCCTGCAAGAGGTGAACGAGCTCGTCAGCCAGGACAACGACGCCTGCATGTTCGTGACGTTGTTCTACGCCGTGCTGGATCTCCGTGACGGACGGCTGGTGTACAGCAACGGCGGGCACAACCCACCACGCCTTGTACGCGGCGGCGAAGTCCAGGAAGTTCCGGCCACCGGGGATATCGCACTCGGCATCGCTCTCGACCACGAATTCCACGATGCGGAACTCCCGCTGCAGATCGGCGACTCCCTGTTCCTCTACACCGATGGGATCACGGAAGCCTGCAACGCCGCCGAGGACGAGTTCGGCGAGCAGCGCCTCGACGACCTTCTGCACGAGCTTGGCGACGACGGTGCAGTGGGTACGGTGGAAGCCATAGTGAGTGCGGTCGAGGAGTTCGCCGCCGGCGTCGCGCAGTTCGACGACATGACGTGCATGGCGCTGCGACTGAACAGCACGAGTTCGGACTAGGCGAGCCGCGCCCCACTCGTGCTCCGTCGCCCTCAACCGTCACGTCAGTGGTCGCCCGAATGTTCCTCGCGGTTCGCGGGTCGACGGAGCACTTGAAGGTGCAGAGTACGGTGCCGTACCTTGCTTTGGCGTTCCTCGCGGCCGTCGCGGTCGCGGTGGACGGCGCCGCCGCCACGGACGAAGAGACGAATCCAGCGACCGCCGCCCCGGAGGTGCGTTTCGGCCAATCCGCCGCCTTGACCGGTCCTGCCCAGGAACTCGGCCTCGGCATGCAGCTTGGGCTGCGCGCGGCATTCGCGGAGGTCAATGCCGGCGGAGGGGTCCATGGACGACACCTGTCGCTCGAGTCCCTCGACGACGCGTACGAACCCGAAGCCGCGGTGGCGAACACGCGGAAGCTGATCGAGGAACACGGGGTCTTCGGGCTGGTTGGCGCGGTGGGAACTCCCACCTCGCGGGCGGCGCAGCCGGTAGCTAGCGAAGCGGCCGTGCCCTACGTAGCGCCGTTCACCGGAGCGGAGTTCCTGCGCCTCGCCGACGAGCGCGAGAACGTCGTCAACGTGCGCGCTTCCTACTTCCAGGAAACGGCGGAGATCGTCACGCGGCTGACCACGGATCTCGGGTTCGACCGGATCGGCATCCTCTACCAGGATGACTCCTATGGACGCGCTGGCCTGGCTGGGGTGCGCCGGGCGCTCGACGCTCGCGACCTGCCCCTCGCGGTCGAGGCGCACTACCCGCGCAACACCGAGAACGTCAAGGTGGCCCTGCTCGACTTGGCGCGTTTCGATCCGCAGGCCGTGATCATCATCGGCGCCTACAAACCCGCGGCGACGCTCATCAAATGGGCGCGGGCCGTGCAATGGAATCCAGTGTTCGTCAACATCTCCTTCGTTGGCACCTCGGCCCTGGCCGAAGACCTCGGAGCCGACGGCGAGGGCGTCTACATCACCCAGGTGGTACCGTTCCCCGACGACACACGCGTCCCCGTCGTCGCCCAGTACCAGAAGGCACTAGCGGATACGTCGCCCGGCACCGAGCCGGGTTTCGTGTCCCTCGAGGGGTATCTCGCCGGTCGCGTGGTTGCCGAAGGACTCCGCCTGGCGGGTCCCGCTGCAACCCGTGACGAGTTCCTCGAGGCGCTTAGGCATGCGCCGGCCATCGACTTGGGCGGATTCGAACTACGCTACGGGGAGCGGGACAACCAAGGCTCGGATCGGGTCTATCTCACCGTGATCGACGCCGAGGGCAAGGTCCAACCCGCCATGCGGATGACTCGATGAGCGACTCTGCGAACAGTTCCGAGACGTCGGGACAAGCAGAGTCCACGTCGTCGACCGCGATCGAACAGACTCGGCCTTCAGGCCATCCGGACGGTGCCTCGAGACGGATCGGGATTCGCCTGCAAACCTACGCCGGGTTGTTCGGCAGCGTTCTCCTGGTGACGATCGCCAGTTTCGTGGCGGGCTACTTCCTGATCCAGATCGTGCAGTACCAGGCGCGGCTCGCCGAGGAAAGCATCCCCAACCTGAGCCGGGCCGTGGAGGTTGCCCGCCAGAGTACCAACCTGGTCAAGAGTGTCGGGCGGATGGTTTCCGCGGCAACGCGCGAAGAGCACGCAATGGTCGCCAACGAGGTGCACGACGGGCGCCGCGAGCTTCTCTCCATGGTGGCGGAGATTGGTGCCAGGGCGTCGTTCAGCGAACAGGCCCAGGCGTTGGCCGAACGCCTCCAAACCGTGGATGCACTGCTAAGGGAGATTCAAGAGTCCTCGGGGCGACGTCTGGACATCAACGACCAACTCGACAGCCTTGTGGACGAGTTGGGCGAAATCAACAGGCGCGTCGAACGAAGCATAGGTGCCGCTGTCGACGATCAGGGCTTCTTCCTCGTAGCGGGACTAAGAGAGCTCGACGACGTCGCAGAACCCCTTTCGGATCGAGACTGGGTCGGTGAACTCGCGCACTACCGCGACCTTATCCAGCTGAACCAGCAGGCGACCTCCGCCGGGCTGCTGCTCGGCGAGGCCCTGGTTCTCGCCGACCGCGACCTGCTGGGGCCAATCGAAGAGCGTTTCCAGAGCGCCGCGCAGACCATCATGCGCGTCAGCGACCGGTTGGCGACACGGGGTGAGTACGCGGATTTGGTCGAGGATCTCCGTCGCCTCGTGGGCATTGGAGAGGCGGCAGACGGCGTGTTCCCGCTGCGACGGGAGACCCTGGAACGGCTGCAGCGCGAGAGCGACGCCCTCGACGACGGCGACGAGGCATCCGTCCTGCTGCTCGCCGACATGGAGACCCTGGTGGCGGAAGTCAACGAGGACGCCGTCCAAGTCAACACCGACTCCCAGGATGCCGCCAACACAGGCATCGTGCTGCTGGCAAGCCTCACGATCTTGAGCGTCGTCGGAGCTATCCTCATCGGCTGGCTGTTCGTGGGCCGGCACCTCATTCGCCGACTCGTGGACCTCGCGCACAACATGCGCGACATGGCCGAGGGAGACCTGGAGGTGCCGGTTGAGGTCTCCGGCAACGACGAGGTCACCGACATGGCAAACGCGCTGGAGGTTTTCCGCCGCTATGCTCTCGAAGTCCAGCGCCTGAATCTCGTCGAGAAACTTGCCGAGGAACTCGACGACAAGAACAAGGATCTGGAACAGGCTCTCGAGCGCCTGCGCAAGGCCCAGGAGCAGATTGTCGCAGAGGAAAAACTCGCCTCACTCGGGCAGTTGACCGCGGGCGTCGCGCACGAGATCAAGAACCCGCTCAACTTCGTCAACAACTTCGCCGAGGTCTCGGTGGAGCTTGTCGACGAGGTCGCCGAAATCCTGGAGGAGGTCAAGGAGAACGAGCCGGACACGGTCGACGAGGTCGAGGAGGTTCTCGGCGACCTCAGAACCAACCTCGGCAAGATCCGTGAACACAGCGGCCGCGCGGACGGCATCGTGCACAACATGCTTGAGCACTCCCGCGCGGAACCCGGCGACTGGCGGGAGACCGACCTGAACGCGTTGCTCAAGCAATATCGCGATCTCGCGTATCACGCCATCCGGGCTGAGAACACCGACTTCAACATCACCATGGAGACGGACCTGGCGGATGACGTCGGCATGGTCGAAGTCGTACCCCAGGATATCAGCCGAGCCTTCTTGAACATCCTCACGAACGCTTGCCAAGCCATCGAGGAGAAGCGCGCGTCCGCCGGCGGCGATTACGATCCGGTACTCGCCATCAGCAGCCGGCGCGCAGACGACACCGTCCTGTTCTGCATCCGCGACAACGGCCCAGGCATCTCAGACGAGCTCCGCCAGCGCATGTTCGAACCCTTCGTCACCACCAAGGACACGGGCAAGGGCACGGGACTCGGCCTTTCGCTGACCGCGGACATCGTCGCCCGTCACGGCGGTGCCATCGAGGTCGACTCCGAGGTCGGCACGTTCACGGAGTTTCGTATCCGGCTACCCCTGGAACCGACGCGCGAACCCGCTACCAGCTAGGGGAAACGCTGTCCCCGCGGTTCCTTACAAGCGGCGACCCAGCCATGAGTCGCACTGCATGGGAACCCGTGTCATTTGCGCTTTCTGACCAAGGTGGTTGGTCGTATGATCGAACTAGCCAACACTTAGGGGGAGAGTAATGTCGGCAAGCCTCAATTCGTCTCGGCGTGCCGCGACTGTGCGCAGCCTGCGTGCGTACCGCAGTTTGTTCGCGGCCCTCGCGGTTCTCTTGGCCCTGCCCTCGGCGGCCGCCGTGGAACAGGAATCCCAATTCGTCTTCAACACCTTCTCGTTCCTCATCTGGGGAGCCTTGGTGATGTGGATGTGCGCGGGCTTCACGATGCTGGAATCCGGTTCCGTGCGCACCAAGAACGCTTCCGTGATCTGCTTGAAGAACATCGGGCTGTACTCCATCGCCGGCCTCATGTACTTCATCATCGGGTTCAACCTGATGTACGTCGATGTCGATGGATGGATCGGCTCGTTCGAGTTCTTCTACGGTCCATCGGCGGCGGAGGTCGCGCTGCTTGACGGCGACCCCGGCGCCGCGGAAGCGGTTCACGGCCAGGGCTTCTCCAAGATGTCGGAGTGGTTCTTCCAGATGGTGTTCGTGGCGACAACCGCTTCCATCGTGTCCGGCACGCTGGCGGAACGGGTTCGGCTATGGTCCTTCTTCGTATTCACCGCCGTGCTGGCCGGGGTGATCTATCCCGTCGTCGGCGCATGGACCTGGGGTGCCGGCTGGCTCGGCGGCGACGACGGCTGGCTGGCCGGACTCACCGGAACCGCCTTCAAGGACTTCGCCGGTTCGACCATCGTCCATTCCACTGGGGGCTGGGCGGCGCTCGCCGGCGCGCTAGTCGTGGGACCCCGGCTCGGCAAGTTCCGTTCCGACGGCACCGTCAGACCCACCATACCGTCCAACATCCCCATCGTGACCTTGGGCGTCTTTATCCTTTGGCTCGGATGGTTCGGGTTCAACGGCGGTTCCCAACTGGCACTTGGGGGCGCCTCCGATGCCGTGGCCATGAGCAATATACTGGTCAATACCAACCTGGCCGCAGGCGCGGGCGTGCTAGCCGCGATCATCGTCTCCCGGCCGCTGCTGGGACGCGTCGACCTGCTGGCCGGGCTGAACGGGGCGATCGCAGGTCTGGTCTCGATCACCGCCGCACCCGACATCCTGGATCACCGTTGGGCCATCCTCATCGGCTTCGTCGGTGGCGTGATCTGCACCACCGGCATCCGCTTCCTGGAGCAGATCAAGGTGGACGACGTGGTCGGCGCGGTCCCGGCTCACCTCTTCGCAGGCGTGTGGGGGACACTCGCCGCGTGCATCGCGGGCGGTGCCAACTTCGTCTCGCAGTTGATCGGTGTGCTGGTGATCGGCGTGTTCGTCTTCGGCCTGTCGTGGATCGTCTGGATGGTGATCGACAAGGTCCTGGGTGCAAGGGTCTCCCGCGAGGTGGAGGAAATCGGCCAGGATGTCGGCGAGTTGGGCATGGAAGCGTATCCCGAGTTCATGCTCATGCCCGATCCGGACCTCATTCCGGACTTGCCGGAGGAGGAGTCCGCCGGAGGATCCGAGAAAGGTGGCTGACGTACTGGGAAGAGCCCGGAGCGGCCGGAGCGAATAGATGGAAAACAACATCGGTTGGTGGCTGACCAAGCGGGCGTTCCTGACACCCGACCGCGAAGCCTACGTCGATGGCGACGGCGGCGAACGCTTGACCTTCGCCGAGTTGAACGCGCGCTGCAACCAGACGGCGAACGCGCTCCTCGCCGCCGGCGTCGTGAAAGGCGAGCGGGTCGGTCTTCTGCTGATGAACAGCGTGCAGTTCGTCGAGGCGTACTTCGCGCTCGCTAAGATCGGTGCCGTCGTGGTGCCGTTGAATTGGCGCCTCGTGGCCGACGAGCTGGAGTTCATCCTGAAGGACAGCGGCACGACGCGGCTGGTGTTCGACGACGACTTCGTCGACACCGTGGCCGACCTGCACGCCCGGGGCGACAAGACGGATATCGGACAGTGGCTCCAGGTCACGCAGGGGGATGCGGCCTACTTCGCACAAGACTACACGGCGTTCCGCAACGCGGCGGGGGGGCGGGGGGAGCCCCCCCGCGCCCCCCCGCGCCCGCCCCACCCCCCGCACATCAAAATAAAAAACACCACACCCCACCACCCCGGCACGGTAGGGAGCAACACAA
>VXPO01000059.1:0-9019 GCA_009839505.1 Gammaproteobacteria bacterium | reverse complement strand
CCCGGACCCCCGGGGGCCGCCGCCAAACTCCCACAACCACACCCGCGCGTGCCCCCCCGGGGGGCGCGCGTATCACCCGCCCAGCGGGGCGCGGGACGACGACATGCTCTACATCATGTACACGTCCGGAACGACCGGCCTGCCCAAGGGTGTCGTGCATACCCACAATACCAGCGTGTGGGCGTGTATCACGATCGCCGCGTCCACCTACTTCGCAGACGGAGACCGCTTCCTGTCGCCGCTGCCGATGTTCCACGTCGGCGCGCTGACACCACTGACCTTGGGCGTCTATCGGGGGGTGACCACGGTCGTGATGCGTTCCTTCGATCCGGTACGGGCCTGGGAGATCGTCGACGCCGAGAAGGTCACGACCGGCCTCGCAGTGCCCGCCATGCTGAACTTCATGCTGCAGGTGCCGAACCTCGAACGCTTCGACTACTCCCGCTGGCGGTGGTGCATGACGGGTGCCGCACCGGTACCTGAGGCGTTGATCGAGGCCTGCGCCGAGATTGGCCTCGAGATCCACCAGGTCTACGGCCTGACGGAATCCTGCGGCCCGGCTGCACTCATCGACGCGGACAACGCACTGAAGCGCATCGGCTCAACGGGCAAGGCGTTCTACCACACCGACGTGCGGATCGTGGACGGCAACGGCGACGACTGCCCGGCGGACGAACCCGGCGAGGTCTTGGTCGCGGGACCCCACATCATGCGCGAGTACTGGAACCGGCCCGAAGCCACGGCCGAGACTATCGTCGACGGCTGGCTGCACACGGGCGACGTGGCACGCATGGACGCGGACGGATTCATCTACATCGAGGACCGCATCAAGGACATGATCATCTCCGGGGGCGAGAACGTCTATCCCGCCGAGATCGAGAAGGTGCTCCAGACCCATCCCGGTATCAGCGAGGCGGGCGTAATCGGACAACCGAGCGAGCGTTGGGGCGAGTCGCCCTTCGTGGTGGCGGTCAGGACCGACCCAGAACTCACCGAAGCCGAGCTGATCGAATTCTGTCGGGGCAAGCTCGCAGGCTACAAGCAGCCCAAGGGCGCCGCGTTCGTCGACGTCCTGCCGCGCAACCCCAGCGGCAAGATTCTCAAGCGTCTCCTGCGGGAGCAGTTTCCCGGACCCGCGTCCGTCTAAGCCGACTAAGCCGAAACGGGTGGACATTGCGGAGCTCCAGCGGCGGCTCGTACCGTTCTGCCAGGCACGCTATCAACGCGAAGTACGCGTCTTCGACGTGCACACCATGCCGGGCCATGCCGGTTTCTCCTACGGTTTCAGTGTCGGGCTTGGCGACCGCACGCCTGGGGACAGCGACACGCCACGAGCAGCACGTTCTGAGAGCGTGGAGTCGTGGTTCATTCGACTGCCGCCGCCCAATGTCAACTGGCGGGGCACCGCCGACGTGCTCCGGCAGGTGGAGGCGTTGAATGCGTTGGCGGGTACAACCGTGCCCCACTGTAGCGTGCGGTGGTCCGGCGACGACCTCCAATGGTTCGGGTGTCCCTACTTCGTCGTGCCGAAGCTGGACGGCGACGTGCTACGCGTGGGACCGGGCGAGTGGGCTGCACAACTCTCCGACGGCGATCTCCTCCACATGGGTCGTCAGGTGATGACCGCCTTGGCCGGAATCCACAAGGTTGATTCCGCGAAGGCGCCGTACCTCGGCGACCCGGTGCCCTTCAAGGAGGATGTCGAGCGCTGGGACCGCTTCTACCAACGGGCCGCCGATCCCGAATGCCTGGCGAGGGTGCCGGACTGCCGTCGCCGGCTGTTGGAGACGCTTCCCGCCGATGCGCCGGTGGGCATCTTCCACGGCGACTTCCAGACTTCCAATCTTTTCTTCGCCGAGCCGCGGCCCGGTTCGCCGCCGAGGTTGCTTGCGGTCATCGACTGGGAGTTGACGGGGATCGGCGCGACGCTCAACGACGTCGGCTGGATCTGCACGTTCAGCGACCGCGATGCCTGGGCCAGCGGTGCCGGTGAACGGCCGATGTTCCTCGACCCCGAGACCTTGATGGCGCTTTACGTCGAGGCATACGGTGATCCGCTGCCCGATCTCAACTGGTTCCGGGCGCTCGCCGCCTACAAGTTCGCGATCATCACGGGTTTCAACCTGAGCCTTCATCGTCGGGGCAAGCGCGTGGATCCCTCTTGGGAGGCCACCCGGAACTCGATGACGCCGCTGATCGACCGGGCGCTGGAGCTCCTCGGCTGAAGAGCTCCCGGGAGGATCCGCACCGAGGGAGGCACAAGCCTGCGCGCTGCGTTTCTAGAACTCAATCCTCGTCGGGACAGTCGCTACGCTCCACCTGAACGGTGGAGTGGTCGATGCCGAATGACTCGAGCAGCACTTCCTTGATCCGGCTCAAGGCCGATTCCTCGTCGGTGCCGTCCGACACGCGCGCGTGCAGGGTCACCATCGGTTTCTCGCCGGTCAACGCCCAAGCGTGCACGTGGTGGATTTCCAGAACGCCCGCCACCTGGGTCAGCGCCGAGCGCACCGCGTCGATGTCGATGCCCTTGGGCGTCGCTTCGAGCAGGATGGTGGCCGACTCGCGCAGGACGCGGTAGGCGCCGCGCACGAGAATGGCGACCACGGCCACGGCGAGCAGCGGGTCGGCATAGCGCCAGCCGAACCACATGACCGCCAAGGCCGAAGCAATGGCGGCGATCGAGCCGAGAATGTCGCCAAGGACGTGCAGTGCGGCGCTGCGAACATTGAGGTTCTGCGTACCATGCAGCATCCGGTACGCCACCAGGTTGACCACGAGGCCGATGGCAGCGACCACCAGCACCGGTAGCGGCGCGATGTCTTCGGGCATGCGCAGTCGGCCGAAAGCTTCGATGAGGATCCAGACGCAGAGCGCCAGCAGCGCCAAGCCGTTGACGAAGGCCGCGAGTACCTGGAAGCGGTGGTAGCCGTAGGTCAGCCGGTCGTCGTGACCCCGGCGGGAAAGTCGCATCGCCCACCAGGCCAGACCCAGCGCCGACGCGTCGAGGATCATGTGGCCGGCATCGGCAGCCAGCGTCAGTGAATTGCCCAACCAGGCGCCGCCAACCTCCACCAGCGCGAAGCCGGCAATCACCCAGAACGCCCATGACAGGAGACGTTCGTGCCGGTCGTGGGAATGGTGGGTGTGGTCGATGTCGACTGGCTCCGGCACGTCCGCAGCTGCGTGGCGTATAGACGCGTTCAGTTGGTTTCCCGGTCCACAGGCCCCGCCGCGGGAACCGGCGGATAATAGCGGTAGTCCGGGTCGGCGATGCATTTGCGGCGTAGTTCGAGAATGTCACGCCATGTGGCCCAAAGCCCGTGGGTAGCGGGAGGCAGATCGTGCTCGATGGCCTTGCGCAGTCTCGGAAGGTTGTAGAAGGGAACCGCCGGATACATGTGATGCTCGAGGTGGTACTGCATGTTCCAGTAGTAGAAAGCAGGGAGCCACGAGCAGGTGAACGTCCGGGTGTTCATGCGGAAGTCCGGGAGGTCCGGGTTGAGACCGTAGTGTTGGGGGCGGCCGCACAGCAGACCGAGCCAAGCGCAGTACTGGGTGCCGATGGTGAATGCGACAATCAGGAACCAATGGCCCGTCAGCACGAAGGTCACGGCCAACGCACCGTGACCGACGAGCAGCGCGCGCGCCCAGTTGCGGTGTCGGCGTCTCAAGGCCGTATCCGATTCGGGCAGAACGTAGTTGTACCACTCGCCGAAGACGCGACCATTGGCGTGGTGCCAGACCAGCCTTAGCTTCTGCCACGTGGCCCTAGGATCCCATGCCAGCAGACTGAGCCAGACGCGCCCGCGGCGCAGGCTGAACCTGATGGGCAAGGGAACTTCGCCGTCGTATTTGGCGTGGCAGGTCGCCTGATGATGGATGGCATGGCTCTGCTGGTACCAGATGTAGTCGGACCAACTGATGAACGCGTAGACCTTCTCGAAGAAGGCGTTCAGCGCCCGGGAACTGAACACCGTGCGATGCTGGAGTTCGTGAATCGCGATCAAGCCCATGAATGGACCGATGGTCCCGTGGGCGAACAACGCGACGAGCAGCAACGGCACCGACCAGGTCCAGTTGGTCGCGTCGATGTTCAGGTAGGCGAGGTAGGCAAGGATGCCGGTAGCGAAGAACAGACCTAGGTGGCCGAGGGTCTGAACCCAGCCGCGCAGATCGTTGCGCTTCATGAGATCAGCGAGCACCGCCTTGTCTATGGGGCTGCGGTACCAGGAAATCCGGTAGTCGGGCGAAAAAGCGCTCGTTGCCTGCACCCCCACGGCGTTTGCGGCCATTTTCGACTCGGTTCCCCGATTGCGCCAAGCATCAAGAATACCGCATCCACCCGCACAGACCCGCTACGCCTGTAGGATGGGGACAACGGAGGAGGGGCATTGGGCCGTCCGCACACGACCACACGACGCAGCTGCCTCGCGGCGTTCGTCTTGTTGACGATCCTGCTGCCAGGTACGACGAGCTGTGGCCAAGCGCCAGGGACACTCGCCGATGCCGACCCCGAATACGTCGGGTCCGCCACCTGCGCCACTTGTCACGAGGCCGAGTACCAGGCGTGGGGCGACTCCCACCATCGTCACGCCATGGCGCTGCCAGACCCGATGTCCGTCGCAGGCGACTTCGCCACCGAGGTCGCCTCCGGTGTCCAGTCCCCCACGGCGTTCCTCCGCTCCGGCGACCGCTTCGTGGTGCGCACGACCGGTCCCGAGGGCACCACCGCCGACTTCGACGTCGCCTACGTGTTCGGGACCGCGCCACTGCAACAGGTCCTGTTGCCCCTCTCGGGTGGCCGGCTGCAGGCGTTTGGCCTGGCATGGGACACCCACCGTCGTCACTGGTTCCACCTCCAAAACTCGGCGCTACCACCCGACGATGTTCTGCACTGGACCCAACCGAGCCACAACTGGAACCTGATGTGCGCGGACTGCCACTCCACCGCCGTGGTCAAGGGCTACGACCGGGCCACGAGGAGCTACCGGACGACATTCACCGAGGTGTCCGTGGGCTGCGAGGCGTGCCACGGGCCCGGCTCCGTGCACGTTGAGTCCGACGGGCAGCAGCTCCCCGTGGGTTTTCCGGAACACCGCCAAGGAGAGATCAACGCCTGCGCTCCGTGCCACAGCCGCCGCGCCCAACTCGCCGAGGGATTCAAGCCGCACCGGCCGTTCCTCGACCACTACTCGCCCGCGCTGCTGGAGGATGGCCTCTACTTCGCCGACGGACAGATTGAGGACGAGGTGTACGTCTACGGGTCGTTCCTGCAAAGCCGCATGCACGCGGCGGGAGTGACTTGCTCCGACTGCCACGAACCTCACTCCGCCGGAATTCGTGCCGAGGGAAACGCGCTGTGTGTCGCCTGCCACAATCCAATCGGGCGGGAGGACTTCCCCACCCTGCCCCTGGGCGAGTTCGACCATCCGGACCACCATCTGCACAAACCGGGCGAAGCCGGTTCATTCTGCGTCGACTGTCACATGCCGGCCCGAACCTACATGGTCGTCGACGACCGGCGGGACCACGGTTTCCGCATCCCTCGACCCGACCTCGCCGCCGCGATCGAGGCACCGAACGCGTGCACCGGCTGCCACCTGGATCAGAGTTCGACCTGGGCGGCCGATGTCCTGCAGGACGCCTTCGGTCCTGCCGGCGATCACTTCGCGCCGGCCTTCGCCGACGGCCGCCGTGGCCTAACCGACGCGGCGCCGGGCTTGGTCGCGGTCGCCGAAAATCGGGGACACCCACCCGGCGCCGAAAATCGGGGACACCCACCCGGGGAAGCCAAGGGACACCCACCGATCATCCGCGCCACAGCCTTGTCGCTCCTTCGTAGCTACGCGGACGAATCGGTCCAGCAGGCGGTCGTCGCGGGCCTCGGGGATCCATCGCCGCTAGTCCGTATCGGCGCGCTGCGCGGACTGGCGGATTGGCCGCCGGAGTCTCGCTGGCGATGGGCCGGGCACCTGCTCCGGGATCCCCTGCTTGCCGTGCGCGTGGAAGCCGTGCCGATCCTCGCACCGCTGCTCGAAACACTCCCCGTCGAGGGGCGCATGACCCTGCAGGCCAGCATTGCCGAGTACCTCGATGTACAAGCGTTCAACGATGACCGGCCCGAATCCCACACGAACCGGGCCGGTATCCATCTCGCCATGGGCGAGACCGTGGAGGCCGAAACAGCCTTCCGGGAGGCATTGGCATTGCAGCCGGCCTGGATTCCGGGTCTTGTCAATCTCGCCGATCTCTACCGGGCCACGAACCGCGATACCGAAGGCGGCGAACTGCTGGCGCGAGCGGCACGGATTGCGCCCGAGTCCGCCGACGTTCTCTCGGCCTACGGCCTGTGGATGGTTCGCCAAGACCGACGCGCGGAAGCGCTGCGGCTCTTCTACCGGGCGGCCAATGCCCCGACGGCGACGTGGCGCCACGCCTACGTCCACGCGGTGGCCCTGCACTCCGCCGGACGACCCGAGGAGGCGCTCGACGCTCTCGACCGGGGGATCGACGCCAACCCACGCGATCCCCAGTTGCTGCAGACCGCCCTCGGAATAGCACGGGAGCTCGGCGATTCGGACCGGGTGGAGAGCTATCGTCGGCGAATACAGTCGCTCTCTGCTCCATGACCGGACGAAGCCTCGAGAGGATCTTTTTCGAACGCGACCCCCGCGAGGTGGCACCCGCCCTACTCGGCACTCTACTCGTCCATGGCGTCACGGCTGGCCGGATCGTCGAAACCGAAGCCTACCTGGCCACCTGCGATCCAGCCGCCCACGCCTACCGTGGGCGTACCAGGCGAACGGAGGTGCTCTTCGGTCCTCCCGGCCACGCCTATGTCTACCGTTCCCGTCAACACTGCTGCCTGAACGTATCCGTGCAGCCGCCGGGCACGCCCGGATGCGTGCTGATCCGCGCCGTCGTGCCGCTGGTGGGTGTCCCCATCATGCGACGGCGGCGGGGCAGTGTGCCGGATGCGCGCCTCGCCGATGGGCCCGCGAAACTCTGCCAGGCGATGGCCATCGGCATGGATCACTACGGCGTCGACCTGTGCGACGAAGGGCCGCTGCGGCTCGTCGCCGACGATGCAGGCCCCATCGCGGTGAGGACGACGCCGCGGATCGGCATCACTCGCGCCAGGGACTGGCCGCTCCGCTACCTGTTGACGCAACCGTGCAGATGACTAGCCACCAAGGTTCGCCCACACGTGGGTCGCGTATAATCGAGCCAAGGTCTCACCAACTGAGGTAACGCCATGTTCGGTCCCAAGGAACTCGTGGTCGTCCTGGTGGTGCTGTTGATCGTGCTCGTGGTATTCGGACCGAAGCGAATCAAGAGCCTAGGCTCCGAGCTCGGCAACGCCATCAAGGGGTTCCGCAAGGCGGTGCGCGACAACGAGGCATCCGCTTCCGCTAGTGCCGAGCGGGGTTCGATCAGCCAGGATCCGCCCGAAAAGCCGGCCTGACCGGAACACCGGGCGCGGCATGCTCGACTTCTCGTTCTGGGAGTTCTTCGTCGCCGCCATCGTGGCGTTGGTCATCCTCGGCCCGTCGCGTTTGCCGGGTGCGCTCAGGACCCTTGGCCTGTGGATCGGTCGGCTGCGGCGCAACTACTACAACATCAAAACCGAGATCGAACGCGAGATCGGCATGGACGAGGTCCGTCGACAACTCCACAACGAGCAGGTGATGGCCGACGTCAAGCGGGTGGAACGCGAGATCCAGGCCATGGGCGAGGAAGTCAACCAAATTGAAGATCCTACGGCGCAAGCCGAAGACGGGCCGGTCAAGGCGCTCGAAGACCAAAGAGACTCCGACGAAGGCGACGACCGACCGCCAGCCAGCAGTTCAGCCTGACGCCACGGCGTCCGGCGACGGCGAACCCGAAGAGGAGGCCCTCGACTCCGAACGCGCCCACGACGAAAAGGTGGACGCGGACGAACAGCCTTTCCTGTCTCATCTACTGGAGCTGCGCACACGCATTCTGCGCAGCATCCTCATCGTTGTCGTGGCGTTCTTTCCGGTGTTCTACTTCATCGACGAGGTCTTCGACTTCGTCACCGGGCCGATGCGGGCAGCGCTGACCGGGAACATGATCGCGACACAGGTCGCCTCGACCTTCCTCACGCCGCTCAAGCTCGCCCTCTACGTCACGGTGTTCGTCACCATCCCGCTGTTGCTTCAGCAGGCCTGGGGATTCGTTAGACCCGGCCTCTACCTGCGCGAGAAGCGCTTTGCGATTCCGTTGCTGGTCTCCAGCACCGCGCTGTTCTACCTTGGCATGGCGTTCGCCTACTACGTCGTCTTCCCCCTGGTCTTCCAGTTCTTCGCCGGCCAGAACCTGACCGACGTGGACATGATGACGGACATCAACCAGTACCTGGACTTCGTACTGAAGATGTTCTTCGCCTTCGGCATCGCCTTCGAGATTCCGGTGGCGACGGTGCTTCTGGCGAGCACGGGACTCACGTCTGCACAGAGCATGGCGCGCAAGCGGCCCTACGTCATCGTCGGCTGCTTCGTCGTGGGCATGCTGCTGACCCCACCGGACGTCATCAGCCAGATTCTGCTAGCGGTCCCCGCTTGGGTGCTGTTCGAGATCGGCATCATCCTTGCCCGGATGGTGCAGAAGGAACGCGAGGAAGAGGAGGACGAGCCGGCCGAACCGGCGTAGACCCCGACAGTTCGCACACTTCGCGGCAACTCGTCACGTCAAAGATTGGGACACCCACCGTTCCTTGTCAGACCACACGCACAGTCGAAGCTTGTGCGCTGGCGTCCCGTGTTCCGCGACCACGCACGCACGCTGCCACCGGAGCGTCCCAACACAATCCGACCAGCGGTCCCGATGGGTTCCTGAATGCGGGGCTCAACTCCTGGACTCCTAGCGCACGCGAACAACGTTCCAAAATTGCAGGAATTTCTTACAACGGCCATGGCAATAGGCTGTCAGTCTTCCGACTCCGGGCGGCGGACAATGCCGCCCATGACGCGCCCGAGATCCGAAATCGTCGACC
>VXPO01000107.1 GCA_009839505.1 Gammaproteobacteria bacterium | reverse complement strand
GCAATGCGCTTGCCGTGCTCCTCGCTCAAGATCCGGTTGAGCAGGGTCGTCTTGCCGGAACCGAGGAAGCCGGTGAGGATGGAAACAGGTACTTTCGGTGGCTGGTTCATCTAGTTCTCCTGGAAAAGGCTTTCTGGGACTCAGCACCCCGGGTCGGACGACCTAGAGATGCCCTGAGATGCCAAGACGGATGGGGCCGTTGTGGTCATGCTCACGCCTCGGCCGAGCCAAACTCCGGAAACGGGTTCGGCAGCCCTGCCCAGGCCTCGCTGTCGGCATTGGCGAGGCGCTCGTCGAGCAGGCAGGCGTCGAGGCGAGCGCGCATCGTCGCTTCGGGCACCTGCTGGCCGATGAACACGAGCTGCTGCGCGCGATCGCCGAAGCGAGGATGCCAGTCCGGGCGCTGGTCGGGTCGCTGACCCTCTGGGTGCCCCCAGTCTCTGCGAGGTACGGCCGCCCACCACATCCCGGCGGGTTCCACGTTGCTGATGCCGCCGGCTTGAGCCCACTCATAGGCCACCCGATGGTCGGCGGCGACCCAGAAAAAGCCCTTCGAACGGAGCACGCCGCGCCAGGTCTCGTCGTCGTGCAGGAACGCCCACAACTTCTCGGCGTCGAAGGGTTGCGACGTCTGATAGGTGAAGCTCGAGATCCCGTACTCTTCGGTTTCCGGCGTGTGCTCACCCTGCATCTCGCGAATCCAGCCGGCGGACCTCGCGGCTTTCTCGTAGTCGAACAGGCCCGTGTCGAGCACGCTTTCGAGCGGAACCCGACCGCAGGTCGCCGGGAGGACCTTCGCGCCCGGATTGAGTGCTTTGACGATGGCCTCGACCTCGAGAGCCTGAGCGTTGCCCACCAGATCGAGCTTGTTGAGCACGATGACGTCGGCGAACTCGATCTGGTCGATGAGCAGATCGGTCACCGTCCGGTGATCGTCTTCGCCGAGGGACTCGCCGCGGTCCTGGAGTGCTTCGGCGGCGTTGTAGTCCAAGAGAAAGCTCGCTGCGTCCACCACCGTGACCATCGTGTCGAGACGCGAAACCTGACTCAGACTCACACCGCTCTCATCCTCGAAGGTGAAGGTCTGCGCGACGGGAATGGGTTCCGAGATTCCGGTGGACTCGATGAGCAGGTAGTCGAAGCGTCCCTCCTGGGCGAGTCGTGAGACCTCGGCGAGGAGGTCATCGCGAAGCGTGCAGCAGATGCAGCCGTTGGACATCTCGACCAGCTTCTCCTCGGTCCGTGAGAGTTCTGCACCGCCGCGCTCGACAAGCGCTGCGTCGATATTGACCTCGCTCATGTCGTTCACGATCACCGCGACTCGCCGGCTCTCGCGGTTGTTGAGCACTTGGTTGAGGAGCGTGGTCTTACCTGCGCCGAGAAAGCCCGACAAGACAGTGACGGGAAGGCGTGATCGGCTGGAGCTAGTCTCTTGGTTTAAGGGCATTGAAGTCCTCGTCTGGCTCATTCAGGGGTCTACGGCATCCATTCCCGGGAGGCGAAGCCGTAGCCTGACCTTTGCATGTGCGCGTGGTCGCCGCATGCTTCCTAGGTGGCTTGGACGGGCTTCCAACCATTGCTTTGGTTCCATGTCAAGCTGCTTGATTTCGGCCACGTTGGGTTCCGAGGAGTTTGTTGCTTTTGCTATCAGGAATGTTACGTTATAACGTAACTTTACCAATGGCAATGGAGATCCATGCCATGGAACATTCGGGAACCGAACCTCAGCCCTGCACCGATCCCAACTGTCGCGGGCAGCACCCGCCAGCTGAACGGGTGGCGTTGGCGGTCTCCCTTTGCGCTGCGCGCGGAAACAAACTGACGACGCTCAGACGGGACGTTCTGGAGCTGCTCTGGGAAAGCGGTCGACCGACGGGCGCCTACGCGCTGATCGAAGCGCTGGAGCTCAAGTACTCCCGTCCAGTTGGGCCGCCGACCGTCTACCGGGCACTTGAGTTTCTGATGTCCCAGCGACTCGTCTCGAAGATCGAAAGCCGGAACGCGTACGTCCCCTGTGTGCATCCAGAGCGACAGCATGACTGCCTCTTCTTCATCTGCAACATCTGCGGGGCGTCGACCGAGTTGGAGGATCCGCGGGTCGTGCAGGTGCTCGCGGAGGATGCCGCGACCCTAGGGTACCGCGTGGACCGACGTGTGGTTGAAGTGGAGGGCGCTTGCTCGAACTGCGTCCCGACCGGTGCGGTCTGAACAAGAAGCCTGATCCAACAGCCGCGCTCTGCCGAACTCTCCTACTCATCGACGTGGTGGGCGAAGGCTCTTTTATAGGTCACAACGCCGTGGTGGAAGGCTGTGACCTGCGGGCCGGTCTACGCGATCTCTGCGCACAGTGCATCCCTCACACCGAAGTCGGCACCCTACCGACGGTCAGGGCCGGTGGCTCCGAGTTCTCCGAGGACGTCGTGCGGACCAACAACTCCCTCGTGGAGGGATACAGGCGTCTTGAGGGGGAGTTCTGAACATGCGCCGCATACCCGGCTCGGGGACACTGGATATCAATGGCGTCGCCGAAGGGACTCGGTTCGGGGGCGCTGTCTCGCCATCGTGCGTCGGCGTGGTCGCCCAGTTCCTTTGGGCAGTTCCGTTGGCGATCTTCCTGTGGGTTGCCGCGGCTTGGGCCATGGGGTGGCTGGCATGACAGCGGCCTTCACGCTCCACGACGTCACCTTGGGATACGACCGCCATCCGGCCGTGCATCACCTGACTGGTAGCTTCGCGACCGGTTCATTGACGGCGGTAGTCGGGCCCAATGGGTCAGGCAAGAGCACCTTGCTCAAGGGACTGATCGGACGCTTGTCCCCCCTTGATGGCCGCTTGGAGCGCAACGGGCTGCGCCAGCGCGACATCGCTTATCTGCCGCAGCAGGCGGAGATTGATCGCAGCTTCCCGATATCCGTGATGGACACGGTGTTGCTGGGTCACTGGCGAATGATTGGCCTGTTCCGCCCGGTCACGCGTCGGCAGCGGCGGCAAGCCGAGGAAGCGCTCTTGGCTGTCGGCCTCGATGCCTTTGGTCGACGCCCGATTGCCTCTCTGTCAGCGGGGCAGTTTCAGCGGGTCCTGTTTGCCCGCATGCTGTTGCAGAACTGTTCCGTCATTCTGCTCGACGAGCCCTTCACCGCTATCGATGCCAGAACCTCGGCCGACCTTCTGAGGGTCGTGGTGGGTTGGCATGCCGAAGGACGGACGGTGATTGCGGTGCTGCATGATCTCGATGAGGTACGGGAGAATTTTCCCGACACCTTGTTGATGGCTCGGGAACCCGTTGCTTGGGGAGCGACTGCCGAGGTGCTCCGGGCAGAGCACCTGTTCCAAGCCCGCCAGATGGCGGAGGCGTGGGATGACCGCGCCGAGGTCTGTCTCCGGGGCGGGGGCTGATGGACGTCCATGCCGCCTTGTTCGAGCCGTTCGTCGAGTTCGGGTTCATGCGCAGGGCCCTAGTTGCGTGCCTGGCGCTGAGCGTCGGCAGCAGTCCCGTGGGCGTGCTGCTTGTCTTGCGCCGCATGAGCCTCGTTGGCGATGCCCTGAGCCACGCCGTGCTGCCTGGCGCGGCGATTGGTTTCATGATCGCCGGTCTCTCGCTCTTGGCCATGAGCCTCGGCGGCTTCATTGCGGGCCTCGTGGTGGCGATCTTGGCGGGTGTCGTCGCCCGCGTCACGCCTCAGCGCGAGGACGCGAGCTTCGCCGCCTTCTATCTGATTTCGCTGGCGCTCGGGGTGCTCGTCATCTCCACCCATGGCAGCAACGTCGACCTCGTGCATGTCCTCTTCGGAACCATTCTCGCCGTCGACGATGCGTCGCTGCTGCTCGTCGTCTCGATTGCGACGGTGACTCTTTTCACGTTGGCCGTCATCGGCCGTGGGCTGATTGTCGAGTGCTTTGACCCCGGGTTCCTACGCGCCGTGGGCGGGCCTGGTGCGGTCGTCCACTTCGTGTTCTTAGCCTTGGTCGTCATGAACCTCGTCGCCGGGTTCCATGCACTCGGCACGTTAATGGCGGTCGGCTTGATGATGCTCCCGGCCGCGGTGGCGAGATTCTGGGCGGCCGAGGTCGCCACACTCGCGGCGGTGAGCAGTGTGGTCGCTTTCGCTTCGGGGTATGCGGGGTTGCTGCTCTCCTACCACGCAGACCTGCCGTCCGGACCGGCCATCATCCTGGTCGCCGGCGGCGTCTAC
>VXPO01000169.1 GCA_009839505.1 Gammaproteobacteria bacterium | reverse complement strand
ACTTCGGCAACCCGTGGTTCCGCGCGGGCAAGAAGCCGTTCGCCATCTTCGGCGTCCGAGACGGCGAGCCCGGCATCTCGTTCCGCGCCGACCCGTTCGCGCGTGAGCTACTGCTGGACGACGAGCGCTACTTCCCCACGCCCTACATGCACCGCCACGGCTGGCTCACGCTGCGGCTGGAGGAGCCCGTCGACTGGGACGAGGTCGAGGAGCACCTCCTGGACAGCTACCGGATGCAGGCCCTCAAGCGCATGCTGCGCGCCCTCGACGACGAATAGACGCATCCCCCCAGGCCGGTTCTTACTCGGGCGTGCTTCGTCCGGCTTTGGGAACCGACTACGCCTCGTGTCCAACTCCTTGACATGCCTGGCGTGAGCCGCGACCGTGAGTACGTTCCCCATATTGCACTGGCGAGAGAACGCTTGAGGCCGCGAGCGTTCTGAGAAGGTCGCGCGATGGTCCACCGCCGCCGCTGGATCGGCGCGCGAAGCTCGCATGACCGAGATCGAGAAGGATCGAAAGCGGGCGCGGGTAAGCGCTGAGACACCCGTGCAGAGCCGGGGGCATTCCGATGACATGGCAACGCTGCGTACTCGCCATACTGATCGGGATCGTGCTCACCGTGGCCACGACCAGGACGGTTGGCGCCAATGAAGGCCCTGAGCTCGAAGCCTACGAAGCAAAGATTGAGGCGCGCCAGCTCGACGATGGCAGCATCGAGGTTGCCGTCCGCGCGCGCGAGATCGGCGGGGAATGGGGCGACCGCCTCTATCCGACCAACTCGCTGTTTTGGCGGTGGAGAGACCCTTGGTGGACCATTCCGGCTCCCAACGACTACAGCCACCATTGGGTCGCCAGTGGGCAGATCGGCGCCGATCTCTACTACGGGCCCGGCCCGTCTTATACGTACGAACGCGGGCATGGACTCCGCATCGTGGCGCGCCGCCACGAGGACGGCCGTACCGAGATAGCGCTGCGGGCGAACTCAGACCCCGGGGTCTGGACCTCGCCGATGATCTTCCCGACGCGTCGGTTCTTCCCAGCAGATCCCGGATCTGTCTGGTACGAGAGCAGCACGGTCACTATCAGCACTGCGCTGGTGGCGCCCGACGGCTTCCCCAGCGAGGCTGTCGCGTCGTTCGTGTACGAGGATGCGCTCGACCGGCTGTACCACTACATCGCGGTGGCGGCGGACTACTATGAAGGCTGGCTTCAGCTGACCGCCGAGATAGCAGCCTTCGCCGCTGCACTGGGCACCGTCCCGATTCTAGGGACGCACGACTGTCTCCCAGGCACGCTTCGACATCTAGGCCTGGCGGCTCAGGCGCTCGCTGAAGCAGCCGAGCAGCAGGCACGCGCGTCTGAATGGGGGTACTGGGAGCGGGACACCATTGAGCAGGTCACGACCCACATCCAGGAGTCAATGGCGGTACATATCGTCTGCCTCCTGCCCGTCTAGGGCCTGTTGACATTAGGGTGTAGCCTCGCAGCGTCTCCCCTCAATCGAAGGGCGAGACGTGCCGAGACAGTACCTCACCGACGAGCAGTGGGAGCGCATTCGCGACCACCTGCCGGGTAAACCCGGCGACCGCGGCCGCACCGGATTCGACAACCGCGCAGCCTTCGAGGGCATGCTCTGGATCGTGCGCACCGGCGCACCGTGGAGAGACCTGCCCCCCGAGTACGGCAAGTGGTCGACGGTCTACCAGCGGTTCCGGCGCTGGTCCCAGGCCCGTGTGTTCGAGTACCTGTTCGAGCTAACCGGGGGCGACCTCGACCTGCGCACCGTCCAGGTGGACGGCACCTACGTGAAGGTCCACCAGCACGGAACGGGCGCCCCAAAAGCGGACGCCCACCCGAACTCTCCCGACGCCACCAGGCGATCGGCAGAACGAAGGGTGGGCTCAACACGAAGCTGATGGCGCTGGTCGACCATCGCGGTCGGCTGGCGCGCTTCACCGTGCGACCAGGGAACGCCGCCGAGGCCAAGGAGGTCGCACCCCTCCTCGACGGCGTTCCCGCCACCAGCGAGCTGATCGCAGACAAGGCGTACGACACGAACAAGGTTCGGGCCGAGCTCACCAGCCGCGGGATTGTAGCAACGATCCCGATGAGGCGTCTGCCCAACCGCAAGCCCATCGAGTGGGACCGCGAGAGCTACCGGCGCCGCCACCTGGTCGAGAACCTGTTCGCCACGCTCAAGCAGTTCCGGGGCCTCGCCACCCGCTACTGCAAGCTGGCGTCCACGTTCCGCTCGATGGTCTGCCTCGCCGGCTGGTTCGTCGCTACGCGCTAAAGCAGGTCCGCCTTCTTCAGTTCGGACTCGAGCCGATCCACCTCGGATCGCAGTTCGTTGTGCTCGTCGACGAGCTCCTCGAGGGTGGGCCAATCGAAACTCAGGAGCTGTGCCTGGTCGCGCACGTCAATCGCCGCGTCCTCATCGTCGACCTGTTGGACTACGGCTTGGCCGATGACTGTCAGCGCCGCAGCGGAGTTGCGGATTCGATCACGCAGCGCTACGAGGCGCTGAGCCCCCTCCTTGCGCTCACGAATCATCCCGATGAGTCGGCTGTCGCATTCTTCGGGTGTCATGGTCGGCATCCTATCACGGCAGCTCTCAGAACAGCTCCCAGCGTTGCAGGTCGGCGGCGCATGTCGCGGCGTCCACGCCGCCGACCGCGTAGACCTGTATCTCGTCGCCCGATCCGCTCAGCTCGAACACCATCTCGGTGACGTACTGGCCATCGCGGAAGCGCGCGGTCGATGCGCTCACCACCAGCGGCGGCAGCCCACGGATCTGGTCGCGCAGCGCGCGGGCGACCGCTACCTGGAACTCCAGGCTGCGGCCGTCGACCAGGCAGTCCTGCGCGCTGGGCGGAGGGGGCGGCGGCGCTGCGGTGGGAGCCGCTGGTGGCGGTTCCGCTTCGTCGGCTGTGGCTGGTTCTGAGCATCCAATCGCAAGCAAGACGAACACAATGAGCCAGCGCATGGAGCCCCCCTGCGGTAGACGGCGGAAGCCGCTCACCACAGCAAACCCCAGCGCCCAACCACAGGGAGGCACGGCGCCGTCTGTGTGAGAGCTGGGAGGTGAAGGTGCTGTGGTGAGCCCGCCGACTATAGCAGGGCGGGTTCCACGCAGTGGGACAATCGGATGGTCAGATCAGCGAATGTCAACAGGCCCTAGGGATGGCGCCTCCCCCCCACATTCCAACCCAGCCCAGGCGCGTCATCTGAATCGAACGGAGCAATAATGAGGAAGCAACGCAGCGTACTCGCCGCCCTGATCGGGATCGTGCTCGCCGTGTCCGCGGTCGGGACGGCCGATGCCAACGATAGCCCCGAGTTCGAAGCTTACGAAGCGAAGATTGAGGCTCGCCAGCTCGCCGATGGCAGCATCGAGGTTGCGGTGCGCGCGCGGGACATCGGCGGGGAATGGGGCGACCGCCTCTACCCGCGGGCCTTCCCATTCTGGTTGGGGATGACTGAGAAAACCTGGACCATCCCGCCGGCCTGGCCCGGCAGATACCACTGGCAAGCCAGCGAAGCGATAGAGCTGGAACTCCAGTACCAGCCGGACCGGGGTCACTTCTTCGAGCCCGGACATGGACTGCGCGTGGTGGCCCGCCGCCACGAGAATGGCCGTACCGAGATAGCGCTGCGCGCGAGCTTGGACGTGGGAGTCTGGACCTCCCCCATCATTTTCCCGGAGCGCCGGTTCTTCCCGGCAGCTCCGAACGCTGGCTGGTACGAGACCAGCACGGTCACGGTCAGCAACGAGGTGGTGGCGCCTGACGGATACCCGAGCGACGCCGTCACGTCGTTCGTGTACGAAGATGCGCTCAACCGCGTGTACTACTACATGAGTGAGGTACTGAATGGCTACAGCAGCTGGGAGGAGCTACACGCTGAGATCGCGCCCTTCGCGGCGGCGCTGAGCACCTTCCCCGTAACGGGAACCCACGACTGCCTTCCGGGGATGATGCGATCCCTTGGCTATGCTGCTCAGGCCATGGCTGACGCCATTGTGGATCTGACCTCCAACCTGTCGTGGCGGGCCGCCTCACTGCTCATGGACCTGGTGGCGTCGTACATCCGGGACTCGGTGGCGAATCGGTTCGTCTGCTTCCTTCCTGTGTAGCTCCTGTTGTGGCTCAGGCGGTAGTTCGCCCACTGGCGGCACACCTCCACCCACGAGCGCGGCGAGGCGATCGTGATCCTACCCCCGCGCGAGCACCGCGCCCCCTACTCGGACTACCCCAC
>VXPO01000034.1 GCA_009839505.1 Gammaproteobacteria bacterium | reverse complement strand
CGAACCCCGGGGCACAGCGAAGCGAAGCGCCGGGGACGGCTTTGGGGCGCTACGGTGGGCTGCCCCGTTTGCGAAGCGCTTCGAAAGCCTCGGGAAGTGGTGCCGCGAACCGCATCGGTTTGTCCCTGACGGTCAATGTCAATTCGCTGGCGTGAAGCATCAGCCGCGAATAGGCCTGCGCTTCACCATGCGCGTACTTGTCGTCGCCGAGGATCGGATGCCCGGAAGACGCAGCGTGGACCCGGATCTGGTGGGTTCGTCCGGTTCTCGGATAGGCTGCGAGCCAGGTCGAATTGCCCTGTGCCTCGACCACCGCGAAGTCGGTGCGGGCCGGCTCCCCGGCTCTGGACACCCGAACTCGTCGCTCGCCACTGGCGAGAACGTAGCGCTCGAGCGGTTCGTCGACAGTGTGCAGGCCCGACGGCCAACATCCGGCAACAACCAAGTCGTAGCGTTTCTTCACATTGCCCCGGCGGAACTCCGCGTGCATGGCGAGAAGGGCCCGGCGGCTTTTCGCCACGGCGAGACAACCGGAGGTGTCCCTATCGATGCGATGAACGAGTTCGTAGGGCGTCGCCGGGTCGAAGCGACGGAGCGTCTCGACCACGCCGAACGACACTCCGCTGCCCCCGTGTACGGCCATGCCGGAAGGCTTGTCGAGGACGATGAGTTCATCGTCATGGTAGACGGCGGTCGAGAGGAGTTCCTCGTAGGCGCCACGCGAGGCATGTCCCGCCGTTGCTTCGCGGCCCGCGTCCTGCCGATACGGGGGTATGCGAACCTGGTCGCCGCGCTGCACGCGGTAGCCGACCCGAACCCGCGAACCGTTCACCCGGACCTCGCCGCGCCGGACCATCCGGTAGATCCGGCTCCTCGGCAGACCCTTGAGCCGTGCGAGCAGGAAGTTGTCGAGCCGTTGACCCTGCTCGGCGTCAACTTCCACGATCGTCACCTGTCGCGATTTCATTCGCCTCTTGAATTTCTAGCTGATTGAAGGACTTGCCATGCTGTGCTATGGTGCGCGCCACGTGCGGTCAGCGCCTTTCGGGTCGATGGAATCGGCCTAGGCAAGGCCCTAGCCCACGCAACGTGAGATTCACGAGTTATACAACGATTAACGCCTCGAAGCGCGGAACCATCGTCAGAACACTGCCGCGTTGGAGAAACGACCAACGTGGGCGAAAGCCACCCGCCAAGTCCAAACACGTCATGCAGCGACCATTGGATCGATATGCCGTTTGAAACCGCGGGAAGGAACCCGAACGCCAGGAGAACAAACCAACGCGTTCATTGGGAGATGTAGCCATCTAGGGTAGGCCTTGCCGGAACCTGGGCAAGGCCGCGCACGCGGTGAATGCTGCCGTCAAACCGGCAAGACGTCCCGCGACAGTAGCGACGAAAACCGTTTCGAGGTGTTTCGGCAAACACGGAAACACCAACATGAAACGCATGCTAGTCAACGCGACCCAACCGGAGGAGGTCCGGGTCGCCTTGGTCGACGGTCAGAAACTCTACGACCTCGACATCGAAAACCGCACCTACGAACAGAAGAAGGGGAACATCTACAAGGCCCGGGTCGTCCGCGTCGAGCCCAGCTTGGAAGCCGCGTTCGTCGACTTCGGATCCGACCGGCACGGCTTCCTGCCGGTGAAGGAAATCGCCCGCTCCTGCTTCAAGCAGCCCGTCGAGGGCCGGGTCAACATCCAGGATGTCCTCGAAGAGGGCCAAGAGCTCATCGTCCAGGTCGAGAAGGAGGAACGCGGCAACAAGGGTGCCGCCCTGACCACGTTCCTGAGCCTAGCCGCCCGCTACCTGGTGCTGATGCCGAACAACCCGCGCGCCGGCGGCATCTCGCGGCGTATCGAAGGGGACAACCGGGATTCGCTGCGCGAGGCGCTGTCCAGCCTTGACATCCCCAACGGCATGGGGGTCATCGTGCGCACGGCCGGGATTGGTCGCGAAGCTGACGACCTCAAGTGGGATCTCGACTACCTGCTGCAGTTGAACGAAGCCGTCGAAAAAGCCGCCGAGGAACTGTCGGCGCCGAAGCTCCTCTACCAGGAGAACAACGTCATCGTGCGCGCCATTCGGGACTGTTTGCGCCGCGACATCGGTGAAGTCCTGATCGACGGCAAGGAGGCCTTCGACCAGGCGCACGAGTTCATCGATCCGGTGATGCCGCAGTACAAGAACCGCATCAAGTTCTACGACGAGCCCGTGCCTTTGTTCAACCGCTACCAGATCGAGAGCCAGATCGAGACGGCGTTCCAGCACGAGGTCAAGCTGCAGTCCGGTGGCAGCGTCGTCATCGATCCCACCGAGGCACTCGTCTCCATCGACATCAACTCGGCCCGTGCCACCAAGGGTGCCGACATCGAGGAGACCGCGCTCAACACCAACCTCGAGGCGGCCGACGAGGTCGCCCGGCAGTTGCGCTTGAGGGATGTAGGTGGGTTGATCGTCATCGACTTCATCGACATGGTCTCGAACAAAAACCAGCGGGCGGTCGAGGCGCGCATGGCCGAGGCCCTGCAGGCCGACCGCGCGCGGGTGCAGATCGGACGCATCTCCCGATTCGGCCTGATGGAAATGTCGCGCCAGCGCCTGCGGCCATCGTTGGAGGAGCTGACCACCGAGATCTGCCCCCGCTGTACCGGCCAAGGGCGCATACGCGACATCAAGACGCTCTCCCTGTCGATCCTTCGCGTGGTCGAGGAGGAGTCGCTCAAGGAACGAAGTTCGATTGTCCGGGCGCGGGTGCCGCTCAGTGTCGCTGCCTACCTGCTGAACGAAAAGCGCCAGGAAGTCGCGGACATCGAGGCGCGCACCGACACGCACATCGTCGTCGTGCCGGCGATGGAACTCGAAACGCCGCAATACAACATCCAGCGTATTCGCGAAGACACGGCGGAGACCGAGGCCAGCGTCCCCAGCTACGAACTGACAGCACCCGTAGCGACCGATCTTCCCGACGTGCGCGATGCACGTCCCGCAGCCTCCCAACCCCAGGAAGCCGCTGTCAGGGTCGTTCAGGTTGCCCCGCCGCCTTCCAAGGAGGCGCGCGAGGAGTCAACGGCACCACCCAAGGGTCGTTCCGAGGGCGGCCGCTTTTCGCGCATGCTGCGCTCCGTGGGTACGAATCTGTTCGGCGGTGGTGCACCGTCTGAACCGGCGGAACAACCTAAGCCGGCATCCAAGGGACGCCGGCGCCGGGCAAGCGGAGGTCGTGGCCAGGCTCCTACCCCGCAACGAGCTGGTCGTCGCCCGGCACAAGCCTCGGATCGAAGCGCGCCGCGTGCCGAAAGCCAGCGCGATGGTCGATCCGGCGATGGCCGAAGGCGCAGACGCGGCCGATCAGAGGATGGCGGCCAAACCCGGTCAAGAGACTCCCGTGCCAAGGAATCGACCTCGGGCGAGCAAAATCAGCGTGACGACTCGCGCCGACGCGCCGATTCGCGAGGTGCATCCCCGTCGCAAGGCAGGGGTCCGCGGCGCGAGTCGAGAAACGCCAAGGGTCGCCAGCGGGAACGGAGCCAAGAGGATCGCGATGCCGTGCAGGAGACTGCCGGGAACGTCGGTGAGAGCAGACGCAAACCGCGTCGCGACCGTGCTTCCCTGTCGAGTAGCGATCGACCTCAACGCGACCAACGTGCGCCGCGCACGTCGGATGCCGGTCGCGAGGCCGAGCCAGCGGTGCAGGCGGTTCCCATCGAACCGGCACCGGAACCCGTGGTGTCCGAGGTTCCGGCTGACCCCGAACCGGTGGCGACAACGGGTCGTGCCAGCAACGATCCGCGCGTCGCCTCTGGCGAAAAGGCCGAACAACCCGAACGGGAGCAACTCACAGTTCAGGAGACCCCTACGGTTGAGGAGAAGGCAGAGGAACCTGCCGCGCCCGTTGAAGAGCGCCCCCAAGAGCCGGAACCCGCGGTCGAGGCCACGGCACCCAAGCCGGTCGAGGTCGCCGAGGAGAAACCGAGCGATGACGAGCTAGGGCCGGAATCGACTCCCGTGTCGAGCCTCGGGCGCGCCAGCAACGATCCCCGGGAAGCAAGGAAACGCCAGGGGGCAGCCTAGGAAACCTCCGAACAAAGCCGTGGGGGCGACCCTCATAAGCGTTAACTTCCCGTCGCAGGTGGCGATGGACGTCCGCGTGTTGTCTGCGCGTCAGGCGACATCAGAAACTGACCCCTGGCGAAACCAGAACTGACCCTCCCGCTTGCTCAATGGCACAGCGCTGACGGGGTTGTCCACGCCTTGTCCACGGCGCCGGTCCCCGATGTCAGAAAGGCGCGGTGGTCAAGGGGTGGGCAACCCCAGGCGGACACCGTTGGCCGACA
>VXPO01000011.1 GCA_009839505.1 Gammaproteobacteria bacterium | reverse complement strand
TCCCCCCCCCGGCCCCGGGGGCCGGCTCGCGCCCACCTTGCGGTTAATCCGCGGGCCGGACGCCCGCCACCCCGGCTCGCCGCCGCCGGCGACGCGCGCCTGGGCGAAGTGGAACTGTACGTCGGGCGTCTCGAGTTCGCTGCGCGTGCGCACGAAGCCGTGGGCAATGCCCGCGGTATAGGTGAACACGCCTCGCCGGGCGAGGCCGTACTTCAGCGCCTCGAAGACGAAACGCGTTCCCCGCGTGTGCTCGTTGAGCGTGGTCACCCCCTTCACGCGCCAGCCAACGGAACTGGCGTAGTGATCGCGGTAGTTCTCGCCGACGCCCGGTAGGTCACGGACCACCTCGATACCGTGCGTTTTGAGCAACTCGGCCTGGCCGATGCCCGAGAGTTCGAGCAACTGCGGCGACTGCACGGCGCCTGCCGCGAGGACGACCTCCTTGTTGGCCTTCGCGTCGACGGTGCGATCACCGACCCGGTAGCGAACGCCGCTGGCGCGACCGTTGTCGATCAGCACCCGTTGCGCCAAGGCCCGGGTGGCGATGGTCAGGTTACGGCGCGAGCGGACCGGGTCGAGGAATGCCCGGGCGGTGCTGAACCGGCGACCGTTGCGCTGGGTCACCTGGTAAATACCGAAGCCTTCCTGGCGGGTGCCGTTGTAGTCGGGATTGCGCGGATAGCCGGCTTCCTCTCCCGCCGCCACCCAAGCCTCGAGCAGCGGATGGCTCTCCACCATGTCCGCGACGTTGAGTTCGCCGCCCAAGCCACGGAACTCGTCGCCCCCGCGCTCGAAGTTCTCCGAGCGTTTGAAATACGGCAGCACCTCGTCGTAGGACCAGCCGCGGTTGCCGAGTTGCGCCCAAGTGTCGTAGTCGAGGGCTTGGCCGCGCACGTAGAGCATGCCGTTGATGGAACTTGAGCCGCCGAGCACCTTGCCGCGCGGGATGGGTATTCGGCGGTCGCGGGTGCCCGGTTCCGGCTCGGTCTCGAAGCACCAGTTGACGCTCGGCCGGTCGATCATCTTCCAGAAGCCGACCGGCACGTGGATCAACGGATTCCAATCCCGCCCGCCAGCTTCGAGCAGCAGCACCGTGGCGTCCCGATCGACGCTCAAGCGGTTCGCGAGCACGCACCCCGCCGAGCCGGCACCGACGACGATGTAGTCGTAGTCCGCCATCACAGGCTGTCGTAGAACGCTTTGCCGAGGCCGCCGCCGCGCTGGTCACCGACGATGGCGTTCTTCATCTGGTTCATGACGTAGGACAGGCACACCCGCGCCTGCTGGTCGACGACGATGGTCGATCCCCCGGCGCCGCCCCAGAACATGGCGTTGTCGTTGGGCGACATCGGCATGAACTCGTTGGGGAACGCGTACCCCAGACCGAAACGGATGGGCAACATCAACACCGCATCGGGACCGTTGGTCTGTTCTTCGAGCATCAGCCGGCAGCTCTCGGGGGACAACAGTTCCACGCCGAACGCCCTGCCGTCGTTGGCAAGCGGTGTCTGCGCGCGAACCACCGCCCGGGCGTTGCCATGCCCACCCGCCGCAGGAATCTCGGCGCGCCGCCAACCCGGGGTGTTGACCGCCTCGGTACCCGCCGGCGCGCTCGCAAAAACCCGCCCCGGAATCGAGTCCGGATCACCGAACGGTCCCGCGCCGCCTTCCGGTGCCGTGGGTTCCTCCGGAATCATCTGGGCAACGCGGTCGAACTCCGAGGGCGCAACGCCGATGTGGAAGTCAGCGCGAAGCGGTTCTGCGATCTCTTCGCGGAAGAATGTGCCGATGGTCCGTCCCGTGATCCGGCGTACCAGTTCGCCGATCAGGTAGCCTTGGGTGACGGCGTGATAGCCGCTCTTGGAGCCCGGTTCCCACCACGGGGCCTGCCTCGCCAGATTGTCGACGCAGGCGTCCCAGGCGTAGAGTTCGCGTGCCCTGGCGAGCTTCGGTTCAAAACCCGGAACACCCGCCGAGTGGCTCATGAAGTGGCGGACCTCGGTGTTCTCCTTGCCGTTCTGCCCGTACTCGGGCCAGTAGTCCGCGACCTTGGCGTGGAAGTCCAACAGGCCACGGTCGGCAAGCACGAAGGCGGTGAGGAACGACATCGTCTTGGTCGTCGAATAGACGTTGACGATGGTGTCTTCGTGCCAGAGGCGGGTGCGCGCCTCGTCGGCGTAGCCGCCCCAGAGGTCGACGACGAACTCGCCTTCGACGGTCGCCGCGAAACTCGCTCCGACATCGCCATGCTCGTCGAAATTGCGCTCGAACGCCTCCCGAACACGGGCGAAACGCTCGTCGCAGACGCCGTGGATTGCCACCGTTACCTCCTAGTCCGACTCCTTGACAGGCACGTCGCGGCCATCGGCAGAGACAGGCGCCCCTGCCAATCGCCGCTGGTCGCTACGCGCTTGCCGGGTTCCTCAGAACCTGGCCGGAGCGTTCACCCGTGTGGGTGTCGTCGGCGAGGATGACGGCCCCGTTGCACACCGTTGCCTTGTACCCCACCGCCTTCTGAATGAGCCGCGGCGCACCGCCCGGGAAGTCGTGCACAAGCTTCGGTTGACGCTCGGCGACGCGCTCCAGGTCGATGACATTGATGTCGGCCTTCTTGCCCGCGGCCAAGGTGCCGCGGTCTTCGAAGCCGAGCACCCGCGCCGATGCACTCGTCATGCGACGCACGGCCTCCTCGATAGTGAACAGGCCCTCGTCGCGCACCCAATGCGAGAGCAGGAACGATGTCCAGCCGGAGTCCATGATCTGGCTGACGTGCGCGCCGGCATCGCCGATCCCCGGCAGGACCCAATCCGCCGTGAGGAACGACTCCAGGCGCTTCAGGTCCTGGTTGAAGAAGCGGATGTGGAACATCCCCTTGCCGTCCGTCTCCAGCATCTTGTCGAGCCACATCTGAACCGGATGCACCCCGGCGGCCTTGGCCATGCCGTAGAGGCTCTCTTCGGCACCGCGCGTATAGGTCGGCCGGTCGTCGTCGCCGAGCCAGAACGTCTGGCGCGTGCCCTGTTCGATCCGAGGGACCGCCTTGACCTCCTCGATCAGCTTGGCGCGCGTGCCCTCGTCGCGAATCGCGGCCAGGCGACCGCGGAAGTCGAGCTTGCGGATCTCGCCCCAAGCCGGCGTCGGGAACAGCATGTCGGTACTGAGTCCGGACAGGAAGCCGCCGCTGCGGGGCAGAGTCAGACCGCTGACGTCGAGTCCCTCGTTCCGCATGGCGGCGATGGCATCGTCGTAGGCGGTGTTGTTGCCGTTGGTACCCGGGGCATGGGGCGCACTGAACAAGAGCCGCGTTCCGGCCGCCCGACCCTGCTTGGTCAGCATGGCCATCTCGTCGTCCAGGTTGCCGTAGTTCAAGACGCTCTGCAGGATGCCGCCGGCCTTGCCCACCGCCTCGGAGATGGCGATCAGTTCGGCTTCCTTGGCGAACGTCCCCGGAATCGACCGTCCGTCAGGCAGCACGTGGCCGGGCAGGCGGTTCGTGGAGAAGCCGATGGCGCCTTCAGCGACGGAACGTCCGACCAGTTCGGCGATCTGCGCGATCTCGTCCTCCGAGGGATCCTCTTCCACGGCCCGCTCGCCCATGACGTAGAAGCGCGACGCGCAATGGCCGACGAGACCCGTGATGTTGATGGCGGGACCCAGCTTCTCGATGGAATCGAGGTACTCGCCGTAGGACTCCCAGTCCCACGGCAGACCGGTGAGAATCGCGTTTCGCGGGATGTCCTCGACGGTCTCCATCATGCCCGCCAAAAACTCGCGGTCCGCCGGCTTGCAGGGGGCGAAGGTGACGCCGCAGTTGCCGAACAACGCCGTCGTGACGCCGTGCCAGGAAACCGGCGTCAACAGCGGATCCCAGCCCGCCTGGGCGTCGAAGTGGGTGTGCAGGTCGACGAATCCGGGGGTGACAACGTGGCCTTCGGCGTCGATTTCGCGGTGGCCGGAATCCTCGACCTTGCCGACCTTCGCGATGGTGCCACCGTCAACGGCAACGTCGCCGGTGAAAGGTTCCGAACCAGTGCCGTCGACAATACCGCCGCCGCGGATGACGAGATCGTGCGCCATGGGTGTTTCTCCTGATTGCGCTTGTTGGTGGCGTGAGGGGCGAATCATGCCCCGACCGGCTCGCCGCCGCTACCTCTTGCGTGGCGGCGACTGCCACCCTTGAGGCGTAAAGCCTTTTACAAGGCGTGGGGGCGACCCTTGTAGTCGCCCGTCTTTGACCAACCGACACCACGCGGCGGCTGGCACGGGCGACCACAACGCGCCCGCCAGGGCGCGCGGTCGCCCCTCGCATGGAACAAATCCCGTTTGTTGCCTGGCGGTCAGCGGCGCTCGCTGCCGGGAGAATTCGCGCAGCGAATTCTCGGGGCGACCGCGAAGCGGTCGCGTCTTGCATGGAACAAACGCGACCGGGAGCGTAAGCGACAGGGCGCGGTTGGTCCATGCAAGGTCGGCGTGGCTGGGCCGGAGGCGGGGGGGGGG
>VXPO01000015.1 GCA_009839505.1 Gammaproteobacteria bacterium | reverse complement strand
CAAGGCGTGGACAACCCCCTCGACCACCTCGCGGGGCATAGGAGGCACGCCCCGGTGATTTGAAAAGGGCGATGTTCAGTGTGGTGGCCCTGGCCTGTTGGCCGAGAGTTGGCCGTCTACCGTCGGCGCGCGTCCGAGTTATGCTGACGTGCCGCAAACCCAGCAACCGACGTGCGGGAGCCTGGTCAGTCGATCGCTGCGTACACCAGTTCCTTGAGCTTCTCTTGGATCGCGCCCGGCATGCTGATGTACTGCGGCATGAACACGGCGATGAGTTCGTTACCCGGGTCGATCCAGAAGAACGTGCCCGCCGCTCCGCCCCAGGAATAGGATCCCGGCGGGGTTGATTCGCCCTCCTCGGTGACCACCGCGAAGCCGAGGCCGAAGCCGCTGTTGGGCCAGATGCCCGGCGGCAGTTGGTCGGTGGTCATCAGTGCCACGGTCTCCGGCTGAAGGATCCGGACGCCGTTCAGCTCGCCACCATTGAGGATCGCTTGGCAGAAGCGGAGGTAGCTCTCCGTCGGCATCACTAGCCCACCGCCGCCGGAGAGAAACGTGACGCCGATGAACTCCGGATCCTCTCGGGAGCTGTCCTGGACGACGAACTTGCCATCCTTGAACTCGTGGTCCGTCCCGAACCGGTCGAGGACATCGGGGGGCACGTCGAAGTAGGAGTCCGTCATGCCGAGCGGGCCGAACATCCGTTCCTCGAGGTACTCGTCGAGCGGCTTGCCGCTCACCCGTTCGATGAGTTGCCCGAGGACGTCCGTCGAGAAGCTGTAGTGCCAGCGCGTGCCCGGCTGGAACAGGAGCGGAATGTCCGCGAGTTTCTCGACCAGTGTGTTGGTGTCGCGGACGAGGTAGTCCCAGTCGTCGATCAGTCCGGCAGCCCGGTAGGCCCTGTCGACCGGCGTGTCGCCGACGTAGCCGTAGCTCAGACCCGAGGTGTGCAGCAGGAGGTGCCTGGCCGTGACCGGAGGTTCCACGGGGACGATCTCGTCGCTTTCGTAGGCTGTCTGGTCCTTCCACTCGGGAAAGAACGTCGTCACCGGCTCGTCGAGATCCAGCTTGCCGTCGTCGACGAGCATCAGTGCGCCGGCACTGGTGATGGGCTTGGTCATGGAGTAGATGCGGATCAGCGAGTCTAGGCGCATGGGTGCGCCGGTCTCCATGTCGAGGATCCCCGTCGCGTGCTCGAACACGATCCGCCCCCGGCGAGCGATCATCGCGTTCATGCCGACGATTTCGCCGTCCGCCACCAGCCGGTCCATCTCCGCTGCAACCGCGTGCAATCCCTCCTCCAACATGCCCACCGCCTCCGCCTGCGTACGCGGCAATTCCTGTCCGGCGGCGCCGGCAAAGACGAATGCCGCGATGAACCCTACCAAGGCCGAGGCGAGCCGCGGGTTACACTCCCGGCGCCAGCCATGCCTGAAACGAACATCAAGCGCGCCCACCTGTTGATCGACGGTCGAGTCCAAGGCGTCGGCTACCGCTACTCGGCCTCGGTCGAGGGGCAATACGGCGGCCTCGCCGGCTGGGTCCGCAACCTGCCCGACGGTCGCGTCGAACTCGTCGCCGAAGGACCCGAACCGGCCGTGCAGAGACTGATCGAATGGTGCCGGCACGGACCGCGCCACGCCCTGGTCCGACACGTCCAGGTTACATGGGAGAGCCCCGGCGACGAACCCGCGGGGTTCCGGATCCGCTAGCGTTCTTGACGAGCGTCCATCTGCACACTTGAACCAATTTTTTACGCATGGTGCTGCGAATCGCTCTTGGACGGCTCGCGTACTCGCGAGGCGCGCTAGCGGCGTTTGGCGATGTTGCATCATTGTTCTTCGTCCATTTCGTCCGACGACAGGTCATCCAACGGCTCGCCGGGAATCTTGTAGCGCTCGTCGGCCCAGGCACCGAAGTCGATCAACCGGCAGCGTTCCGAGCAGAACGGGCGGTAGCGGCTCGCGGGCGACCACTTGACCGGCTTGCGGCAGGTGGGGCACGGCACGATGCGGACGGTTTCGGACAAGCGCATGGGCCACCGTAGGATGGCCACAGCATAGCCCAACGCGCTGACAGGTCATTGCAAGTGTGTTCGACCACTTAGGTGTACCGGACAGGCGCGTGTGGTTCAATCCATGGCTGCGTCCAAGGAGTGTGCGATCCATGAGCCGAGCCAAGCCGCCGAACGTCTTGTTGTTCTTCACCGACGACCAGCGCTTCGACACCATCCGGGCCTTGGGCAACGGCACGATCCACACGCCGAACATTGATCGCCTGGTGGCTCGCGGCACTACCTTCACCCACGCCCACATCCCCTGCGGAACCCACGGCGCCATCTGCATGCCGAGCCGGGCGATGCTGCACACGGGCCGGTCACTGTTCCACCTGCACGACTCGGGCAGCAGCATCCCCCGGGAGCACACGATGCTCGGCGAGGCGCTCAGCGAGGCCGGCTACGGCACCTGGGGATGCGGCAAGTGGCACAACGGCCGGGAGTCGTTCAACCGCGGGTTCGCCGATGGCGACGAGATCATGTTCGGCGGCATGGCCGACCACTGGAACGTGCCCGTGTATCACTACGATCCGGGCGGCGGCTACGAAAAACGCCTTGCCTACATTCCCGATCCACCGGCGTTCGGCAACAACGAGATCGCCTGGCGCGAGTGCGATCACATCCATGCCGGGCGGCATTCAAGCGAGATTCTGTGCGATGCCGCGGTGGCCCAGATCCGCCGCCAGGACGGTAGCGAGCCGTTCTTCGCCTACGTCTCGCTGCTCGCGCCACATGACCCGCGCACCATGCCGGAACGCTTCCGCACTATCTACCGGCCCGAGGACATGGAGCTGCCGCCGAACTTCCAAGGCGGCCATCCTTTCGACAACGGCTCGCTGCGCATCCGCGACGAACTGCTTGCCCGATTCCCCCGGGAGCCGGAGGAGGTTCGCCGCCACATCGCCGAGTACTACGCCATGATCAGCCATCTCGATCACGAGTTCGGGCGGGTGCTCGACGCCTTGGACGAGCAGGGCCTCACCGACGACACACTGATCGTCCTCGCCGGCGACAACGGCTTGGCTGTCGGCCAACACGGATTGATGGGCAAGCAGAACTGCTACGAGCACAGCGTTCGCGTCCCGCTCGTCTTCGCCGGACCGGGTGTCCCCGAAGCGCAGCAGAGTGACGCCTACGTCTACCTGTACGACATCTTCGCGACCCTGTGCGAACTGACGGGGACACCCCGGCCGTCCAGCGTCGAGGGCGAAAGCCTGGTTCGCGCCATGCATGATCGGCAAGAGTCCGTAAGAGACTCGCTCTACTTCGCCTACGTCTCCTCGCAGCGAGCCGTCAAGAACCGCACCCACAAGCTGATCGAATACGCGGTCCGCGACCGGCGGCGCCAGACGCAGTTGTTCGACCTCGAGAACGACCCGTGGGAGACGCACAACCTGGCCGACGCGCCGGGATCGGCGGACATCGTCGCCGACCTCAGAGCGGAGATGATCCGTTGGCGGGACGACTGGGAGGCCGGCCACACGGGCCGGGGGGCCAGCTTCTGGACGCGGTATGACTGACGCCTGCTGCGCACCGTCCCGGCCGAGCGGAACCAGGGTGTCGACACCGGCGGTCAGAACACGGGGCGGGACCGGTTCCGCCATGGTCGAACTTCCGGGAGGTGTCTTCCTGATGGGCTCAGACGATCCCGACTCCAGGACGGAAGACGGCGAGGGACCCGTCCGCGAAGCGAGGGTCGATGCCTTCGAGGTCGACCGGACAGCCGTCACCAACCGTGATTTCGCCGAGTTCGTCGATGCCACCGGCTATCGCACGCAGGCCGAGGCATTCGGCTGGTCCTATGTCTTCCGCGGCCTTCTGCCCAGGTCGAAACAACGTCGCCTCTCCCGCAACCGCGACATCGACGCGGTGCCTTGGTGGCATGCAATGGACGGCGCTTCATGGCGCCGGCCCGAGGGTCCTGGTTCCGCGCTCAAGGGCCGGATGCATCATCCCGTGGTCCACGTCTCCTGGCACGATGCCGACGCCTATTGCCGCTGGGCCGGCAAGCGCCTGCCCACGGAAGCGGAGTGGGAGTACGCAGCGCGAGGCGGCCTCACCGGCAAACGGCTCCCGTGGGGAGACGAACTGACACCGGAAGGCCAGCACCTGTGCAACATCTGGCAGGGGACGTTTCCGGACGACAACACCCTCGCAGACGGCTATCTCGGCACCGCACCCGTTGAGTCGTACCGGCCCAATGGCTTTGGGCTCTACAACGTCGCGGGCAATGTCTGGGAGTGGTGCTCGGACTTCTACAGCGTGGACTGGCACAGAACCCATCCGCTCGACAATCCACCGGGACCCGTGGCCGGGGAGACGAAAGTCCTGAAGGGCGGCTCGTACCTCTGCCACGACAGCTACTGCAACCGCTACCGGGTCGCGGCGCGTTACGCGAACACGCCCGACTCGGCGACTGGCAACGCCGGGTTCCGGTGCGTGCGATCATGAAACCGAACATCCTGTTCTTCTTTCCGGACCAGCACCGCGGGGACTGGACGGGCTATTTCGGTACCCAAGGCGTGAGGACACCGAATCTCGACCGACTCGCCTCCCGGGGCCAGGTGTTCAGCAACGCGCTGACACCCTCGCCGCTATGTTCGCCGGCGCGTGCCTGCATGGCGGCGGTCGCGCCTTACGACGCGCAGCCCGTGAAGCACAACCAGCACGACGTGGACCCCGCCCAACCCAATCTCTACCAAGCGCTCGGCGACGCGGGCTACCAGGTGCTCGGCTGCGGCAAGTTCGACCTGTTGAAGGGCTCGATGGACTGGGGCGAGTCCGGCCATCACGGAGAAGGCACAAATGCCCGGATCCACCAGCTCGGTTTCAGCGACGGTATCGACAATGCCGGCAAGCATGACTTCGTCGCCGGCCACCGCCTGGGCCGCGAAGAACCGTTCCAAGCGTTTCTGCGTGCCAACGACCTGCTCGATGTCCATCTCGCGGACTATGACGGGCGTACCGGCAAGGAGCTCGCCAACTACATCAATACCGCGCCGACGCCCCTGCCGGACTTCGCCTACGGCGACAACTGGATCGCCGCCAACGGCTTGAAATTGCTCGACCGTGCGAAGGACGACGCGCCGTGGTTTCTGCAGGTCAATTTCAACGGGCCCCACGAGCCCATGGACGTGACCGCGTCGATGCAGTCACGTTGGGCCGACGCGTCCCTTCCACCGCCCGTGGCGTCGAGCCAATACGACGCGGAGCAGCATGGCGCGATCCGGGCCAACTACGCGGCCATGATCGAGAACATCGACTCGCATCTCGGAAGCTACCTCGACTACCTGGCAAGCCGGGGCAGCCTCGAGCAAACGGTGGTTATCTACGCCTCCGACCACGGCGAGATGCTCGGCGACCACGACCGGTGGGGCAAGGTCGTTCCCCACCAACCGTCGGTACACGTTCCGCTCGTTCTGGCCGGACCCGGTATCGAAGCGAAACCCGATTGCCATGCCTGGGTCGATCTCGTGGACGTCGCGGCGACGATCCTCCACATCGCCGGCGCCGACTTTCCCGGCGGCCACGGGCAGGTTTTGACGACGGATTCCCTGGCATCCCGAAAGGTCGTCGGCCTCGGCGGTTGGCGCACGATCTACGAGGATGGGATGAAGTACGTGCACAACTTCGATCCCGAAGCGGCTCGCGGTTCGTCGGGCGGCGACTTGGACTCCACCGAAACCCATGCCGCCCTATATGATCTGCACAACGATCCGCACGAAGCCAAGAATCTCGTGGTCGACGAGCCCGGAACCGCGAACCGCCTGCGGCAAGCGCTGCTGCGGATCGTCGAGGAGCACCATGCCTGACAGCTATCGTCGAATAGAGGTCGAACCGCTGACGCCTGGAATCGGTGCCACCGTCTACGGTGTCGATCTCGGACGGCCCCTCGAGGACGATGTCGTCAAGGAGATCCACGACGCGTGGATGCGACACCTGGTGCTATTCATGCGCGATCAGCACATGTCGTCGGAGCAGCACTTGGCCTTCGGCCGACGCTTCGGCGAACTGCACATCCATCCCGCGGCACCCTATGCCCACAACGAACCCGCGCTGATGGTGATCCACACCGACAAGGACTCACACCGCAACAACGGCTCGGGCTGGCACTCGGATGTATCGGCTGACGAGGAACCGCCGCTCGGCAGCATCCTGCACCTCCACGAAGTGCCGTCCCAGGGCGGCGACACCTTGTTCGCGAATATGTACGAAGCGTACGAGTCCTTGAGCGAGCCGATGCGTGCCTTCCTCGACGGCCTGACCGCGCGCCACGAATCCGACTACACCGGCTACTACGGGGACCATCCGCCGCAACGGGACTTTCCCCGGGCTTTGCATCCCGTGGTCCGCAGCCACCCGGTGACCGGGCGCAAGGCGTTGTACGTGAACGCCGGGTTCACACGCCGCATCGAGGGGTTGAGCCGCCCGGAAAGCGCGGCCTTGCTCGGGTTCCTGTTCGAGCATGTCAAGAATCCAGCCTTCCAATGCCGATTCCGATGGAAGCCGTATTCGCTCGCCATGTGGGACAACCGCTGCGTTCAGCACATGGCGGTTTGGGACTACTTCCCCGAGACCCGCAGCGGTTTCCGCGTAACCGTCAAGGGCGACCGCCCGTTCCACTGAACTCGACAGCGACGCCGGACCGACGCGGCTCGCGTGTCAGACGTAAGGGGCCTACGGCAGCTTTAGACCGAAATCCTCGGCGCAGTCCAAGGCCTCGTCGTATCCGGCATCGGCGTGGCGAACGACGCCGGTGGCGGGATCGTTCCACAACACCCGTGCGATGCGCTCATCGGCCTCCTCCGTGCCGTCGCAGCAGATCACCAGTCCGGCGTGTTGCGAATAGCCGATGCCCACGCCGCCGCCGTGGTGAATGGACACCCAGGTCGCGCCCGACGCGCAGTTCACCAGCGCGTTCAGGAACGCCCAGTCGGACACCGCGTCGGAGCCGTCCTTCATGCCCTCGGTCTCGCGGTGGGGGCTCGCAACGGAGCCGGCATCCAGATGGTCCCGACCGATGACCACCGGCGCACTCAACTCGCCCGTTCGCACCATCTCGTTGAACGCCAGACCGAGCCGATGGCGATCACCCAAACCCACCCAGCAGATCCGCGACGGCAACCCTTGGAAGTGGATCCGTTCCGCGGCCATGTCGAGCCAACGGTGCAGCGCCACGTCGTCCGGGAGGAGTTCCTTGACCTTGGCGTCCGTGCGGTGGATGTCCTCCGGATCGCCCGACAGCGCCGCCCAGCGGAAAGGCCCCTTGCCGCGGCAGAACAGCGGCCGAATGTAGGCCGGCACGAAGCCGGGAAAGTCGAAGGCGTTGTCGACCCCGGCCTCCAGGGCCATCTGGCGGATGTTGTTGCCGTAGTCCACCACCGGAATGCCGCGTTCCCAGAACTCGAGCATCGCCCGCACCTGGACGGCCATGGACTCCTTGGCCGCCTGTACGGTGCCGTCCGGATCGTCGCGACGGCGCTGGTCATGCTCGGCGATGGTCCAGCCCAGCGGTAGATAGCCGTTCAGCGGGTCGTGGGCCGAGGTCTGGTCCGATACGGCGTCCGGCCGGTAGCGCGCATCGCTCGCGGAACGGCGTGCGAGTTCCGGGAACACGTCGGCGGCGTTGCCGAGCAGTCCCACGGAGAGCGGCTCGCCGCGTCGGCAGGCATCGGTGACCATGGCAACTGCCTGGTCCAGGTCTTCCGCCTGTCGATCCAGGTAGCCGGTTCGCAGACGGAAATCGATAGCCGTCTGCCGGCATTCCACGGCCAGCATGGCACCGCCGGCCATGGTGCATGCCAAGGGTTGTGCACCACCCATGCCGCCGAGGCCGCCGGTCAGGAACCACCTGCCCACGAGATCGCCGCCGAAGTGCTGGCGGCCCATCTCGGCGTACGTCTCGTAGGTGCCTTGGACGATGCCCTGGCTGCCGATGTAGATCCACGAGCCCGCAGTCATCTGGCCGTACATCATGAGGCCCTTGCGGTCCAGCTCGTTGAAGTGTTCGAGCGTCGCCCAGTGGGGCACCAGGTTCGAATTGGCGATCAGCACTCTCGGCGCATCGGGAAACGTGCGCAGTACCGCCACGGGCTTGCCGGATTGCACCAGCAGGGTTTCGTCGGACTCGAGTGCCTGCAGTGCGCCCACGATCCGCTCGAAAGCTTCCCAGTTCCGTGCCGCCTTGCCCCGGCCGCCGTAGACGACGAGTTCGGACGGGTTCTCCGCAACCTCGGGGTCGAGGTTGTTCATCAGCATGCGCATCGGGGCCTCGGTGAGCCACGACTTGCATGACAACGCCGTGCCCCGGGGCGCTCGAATGATCCGATTGGCCACGGTCAGTGGCCGTTGCGGGGAACGCCGGCCTTGAACACCTGGCGGCAGGGATTGTGTCCCAGGGTGTAGCTGAGCTCCGCCGGTGTCTGCATGTCCCAGACCGCCAGGTCCGCCAATTTGCCCGGCTCGATCATGCCGCGGTCTTCGAGGCCGAGCGCACGGGCCGCATGGACCGTTGCGCCGCGTAGCGCTTCCTCGGGTCCCAGTCCGAACAGCACGCAGCTCATGTTCATGGCCGCGAGGATCGAGAGCACCGGCGAGGTCCCCGGGTTGTGATCGGTGCTGACCGCGATGGGAACGTTGGCAGCGCGCAGTTCGTCCACCGGCGGTTTCCGGGTTTCGCGCAGGTAGTACCAAGCACCGGGCACCAGGACCGCGACGGACCCGGCTGCCGCCATGGCTTCGATCCCCCGCTCGTCCAGGTACTCGAGGTGATCGCAGGACAGCGCACCCATGTCGGCCGCCATGGCCGCTCCTCCGCAGTTCGACAGCTGCTCGGCATGCAGGCGCAGCGGCAGGTCCCGTTCGCGCGCACTTTCGAATACGGAGCGCACCTCGTCCGCAGTGAATGCGATGCCCTCGCAGTAGGCGTCGACCGCATCCGCCAGTCCCTCGGCCGCGACCGCCGGCAGCACGTCGTCGATCAGGAGACGGACGTAGTCTTCGCGACGGTCCTTGTATTCGGGAGGCAGGGCGTGGGCACCGAGGAACGTGGCGGCCACGTCGATGTCGGGTGCCTCGCCAAGCTCGCGGGCCACCCGCAGCATGCGCAGTTCGGTCTCGACGTCGAGCCCGTAGCCGGATTTGACCTCGACGGTCGTCACTCCCTCGGCCATCAGCACGTCGAGCCGTGCCCGGGTCGCGTCCAGCAACCGACCGTGGTCCGCGGCGCGGGTAGCACGCACGGTGGAGACGATCCCGCCGCCCCGTTTCGCGATCTCCTCGTACGAGGCCCCCTCTAGCCGGAGTGCCCATTCGTCGGCGCGATTGCCCGCGTAGACGAGGTGGGTGTGGCAGTCGATCAGGCCGGGTGTCACCAGCCGGCCCTGCATGTCCAGCCGCACTTCGTCGGGAGAGGTGTCGCGATCAGCGGCTGGGCCGACCCAATCGATGAGCCCGTCTTCAAGGACGACCGCCGCGTCGTCGATCAAGCCGTACGGAGCGCCGGGGCGCATCGTGGCGACACGGCAGTTGGTGAGCGTGCACTGCATGCTTACGTCTCGCCCGGATTGACTGCAGCGTGGTCTTCTCGCTGCGACTCTGCGCGGCGATCCACGCAAGTTCAACGTGAACCGAAGTCCATCTCGTTGGTCCCCAAACGCATGTTTGGATGCCGCGAATCTGGTCAAAATAGCGCCGCGCAGAGTCCGGCATTGGTTGTCATGAAGTTGCTGTTCTCAAAGATGCTTACGCACAGCGGCTGGGCTCGTAACGCCCTAGTGGAGGTCGGGGCCCTAGGCACCATCACCAGCCTGACGACGGGCGTCACCGATGCAGGGGCGCCGCGGGTAGACGGCGTCGCGATTCCCGGCGTGCCAAACGCGCACTCCCACGTCCATCAGAGGCTATTGGCGGGGCTCGCCGAATCGGGCGGTGGGCGCGGCGATTTCATGCGCTGGCGCGAATTGATGTATCGGGCCGTGCAGAGGTTCGACCCGGATACCTTCGAGGCGGTCGCGACACTCGCCTACATGGAGATGCTGAAGGCCGGCTACACCTCGGTGGCGGAGTTTCACTACCTGCACCACGACGCGGACGGCTCGCCGTTTACCATGCCCCAGGAGATGGGCCTGCGCTGCCTGGCCGCTGCCCGGGATACGGGAATCGCCATCACCCTCCTTCCGGTCCTCTATGCCCACGGCGGGTTCGGTGCGCGCCCAGCCGACCCGGAGCAGTCTCGGTTCGTCTGCGACCCCGGAATGTACATGGACATCTTCACCGCACTCCACAACGCCGCCGAGCCCGCCGAACGGGTAGGTTTCGCGCCGCATTCCCTGCGTGCGGCGGACGAGATCCTCATCCGGGAATTGCTGATGGCGGTGAGACAGATCGAACCCGAAGCGCCCGCACACATCCACGTCGCCGAGCAGCGATCGGAAGTGGACGCCTGTGTCGCCTGGTGTGGTGCCCGCCCGGTACAGCGTCTGCTCGACAAAGTGGACATCGATGCGCGTTGGAACCTCGTTCACGCCACCCATATGGACGCCGCCGAGCGAGCCGCGCTGGCACAGACCGGGGCCACGGTCGTGGTGTGCCCGACCACCGAGGCCAACCTGGGTGACGGGGTATTCGGCGCACACGAGTGGCTCGAACTCGACGGTGCGTTCGCGGTCGGCTCCGATAGCGAGACGACGATCTCGCCGGCCGATGAATTGCGACAGCTCGAATATGCACAAAGACTCGTGACGGAGTCCCGCTTGGTCCTGTCGCCCAGCGACGGCGGATCGGTGGGCCGGCACCTGCTCGAGGGGGCACTCGCCGGGGGCGCGGCGAGTCTCGCGCAACCGTGTGGCGCGTTGGCGGAAGGGTATCGGGCCGATATCGTCGTGCTGGACGAAGACCACCCGGCGTTGATCGGCCGTACCGACGATGACGTACTCGACGCATGGATCTTCAGCGGCGGCGTGGCTTGCGTGCGTGATGTCTACGTCGCTGGTCTGCCACTCGTCCGAGACGGTCATCACTTCGACGAGACTTCGATCATCGACCGCTACCGGAACGCGGCGGAGTTCCTCCTGCAATGACCACGGCCCCGATGCCCATTGTGGTTGGCGGCGAGCCCCTGGGTCTTGGTGCCATTCGCGCCGCCCTGGATGGCCCGATCACGGCTGCAATTCATCCCGCGGCGAGCGCACGCGTGGAGGCGGCGCACCGAATCCTGCTGCAGACGGTGGAACAGGATGCCGCCGTGTACGGGGCCAATACCGGCTTCGGACGCCTGGCGTTGAAGCGCATCGCTGCGGAGGATCTGCGCACGCTGCAGCTCAACCTGGTGCGCTCCCACGCGGCGGGCGTTGGCGAGCCACTCGCGGATGGCGTGGTCCGGCTCGCCATGCTGTTGAAGCTCACGAGCCTGGCCGCGGGCCACTCCGGCGTGTCGACGGAACTGCTGGCCCTCATTCTCGACTGCATCAACGAGGATCTGCTGCCGGTGGTCCCCTCGCAGGGATCCGTGGGGGCGTCGGGCGACCTTGCCCCGCTTGCACACATGGCGCTGGTGTTCGTTGGACGTGGCGAAGCGAGAATTCGCGGTCGCAGGCTGCCGGGCCCGGAAGCACTGCAGACAGCGGGTCTCGCACCGTTGGAACTCGGACCCAAGGAAGGCCTGGACCTCATCAACGGCACGCAGATCTCCCTTGCCCAAGCGCTGCGCGGCTTGTTGAACGCGCGCCGCAACCTGCAATCGGCGGTGGTGGTGGGTGCGCTCGCGACGGACGCCTTCCAGGCGACGGATGCCTATGCCGACCCGCGCCTCAACGCACTGAAGCCGCATCCCGGCCAGATGGCGGTCGCCAAGGCGCAGCGCCGGTTGCTCGAAGGGAGCGCGATTCGCGCCTCCCACATTGGCTGCGACCGCGTACAGGATCCCTATTCGTTCCGCTGTCAGCCCCAGGTCATGGGCGCGTGTGTCGACCTCATGGACGATGCCGAGCGCAAGCTCGTGGTCGAGGCCAATGCGGTCACCGAGAACCCGGTGGTCTTCGAAGATCGAACCACCGTCGTGTCCGGCGGCAATTTCCACGGCCAGACCGTGGCGTTCGCCGCCGACACGCTGGCCCTCTCAATCGCCGAGACCGGGTCGCTTTCGGAACGCCGTACCGCCGCCTTGGTGACCGGCGAGTTGAGCAGTCTGCCGCCGTTCCTCATGCCCGACCCGGGTCTCAACTCCGGCTTCATGCTCGCCCACGTCACGGCAGCGGCTCTGGCAAGCGAGAACAAGCAACTCGCCACGCCGGCAAGCGTCGACAGCATCCCCACGTCTGCCAACCAGGAAGACCACGTCAGCATGTCGGCGCACGGCTCCCGGCGACTGACCCGGATGAACCGGAACACCGCAGGCATCGTCGCCATCGAGTGGCTGGCGGCGGCCACGGGCGTGGATCTGCTCCGCCCCTTGAGGACCTCCGCCAGCCTGGAACGGGTCCATGCGCTGCTGCGCGCGGAAGTGCCGAAGCGAACGGCCGACCGGGAGTTCGCACCGGACATAGACGTCGCCCGGAGGCTCGTCGAGAGCGGGGTACTAACCGAATTCGCAAGCGAACTGGCTTCGCGGGACGCTCCCTGACGAGGGGCCGGGGCGTGTCCATCGAACTCTACTCCTGTGACCGCGGGACGGCGGCACTTGTTCTCTCCATACCCCACTCGGGTCAGCGGCTGCCCCTAGACTTGGAAGAGCGCCTGACACCTACGGCGCGGAACCTGCCCGATACGGACTGGCGGGTCGGCGAACTCTACGGCTTCGCCGATGAGCTTGGCGCCACGGTTCTACGAGCGCACTACAGCCGCTACGTCGTGGATCTGAACCGGTCTCTCCGCGATGAATCACTGTATCCGGGTCGTCCCGCAACCGGCCTTTGCCCGACGCGGCAGTTCGATGGAGAGCCCATCTACCGCCGTGGCTGCGAACCCGACGCCCTGGAGATCGAACAACGCGGGGTCGCCTATTGGCAGCCTTACCACGACCGGCTCGAGGCGGAACTGGCGAGCACCTGCGCACGGCACGGCCACGCCATTCTCTATGACTGCCACTCGATCGCCCCGGTGGTGCCAAGGCTGTTCGAAGGGCACCTGCCCATGCTGAATGTCGGCACCAATCACGGTTCGAGTTGCGCACCCGCAATCCACGACGCTGTCGTCCGAGAGGTCAGCGGCAGCGGCTACACCCATGCCGTGAACGGTCGTTTCATCGGTGGATACATCACCCGCCACTACGGCCAGCCGGAGCGTGGCAGACACGCGGTGCAGATGGAGATCGCACACGACGCCTATCTCGATGGTGCGACACCCGAGACCTTCAGCCAGCGCAAAGCCGAGGCCCTCAGAGATTGTCTGCGGCGCATTCTGCTTGCGGCCATGGAACAGGCTCCGTAGCCACCCTACGTCAGTTCACGAAGCGCGTTCGCCAACAGCCGGTGGTCCTCGGACCGCAACGACGTTCGCCGCCATGCCAATGCGATCTGACGAAAAGCCGGTTTCGCTAGCCGTGCGAGCGAGATGTCCGATCCCCGGGTGATCTGCGCGTCCACGGCGAGGCGCGGTATCAGTGTGACGCCGATCCCGGCGGCGACCATCTGCACGAGCGTGTGGAGGCTGCTGGCCTCGAACTGGGCCCGCGTCCTGGCATCGCCGGCTTGGCAGACGTCCAGCGTATGGCCGCGCAGACAGTGGCCTTCCTCCAAGAGCAGCAGTTCCGTGCCCGCAAGCGCGTCCGCGGAAACGGCGGAGCCACCGGCGAGCGGATGATCCCGGTGGCATGCGAACAGGAACTCGTCGTCGACGATGACCTCGGTGCTGAAGTCCTCCGTCTCGTAGGGCAGCGCAATCAGCGCGACATCCAGTTCGCCGTTGGCCAACCGGGCGAGCAGCGGGGCCGTCTGATCCTCTCTCAAGTAGATCGTTAGCGCCCGAAACCGATCCCGCAGCACGGGTAACACCTGCGGCAGCAGGAACGGACCGATCGTCGGTATGACTCCGAGGCGCATGTCACCGGTCATGGGCGAACGATCCGCCCTGGCCAGCTCCATGATCTCCTCCGCCTGCCGCAGTACCGACCCGGCCCTGTCCGCGATCTGGGAGCCAGCGGGCGTCATCACGACCCGGCGGTTCGACCGCTCGGCGACAACCGTGCCGAGCACCGACTCGAGGTCGCGGATGCCGGCGCTCAACGTCGACTGGGTGATGTGGCAGCGCTCGGCGGCCTGGCCGAAATGCCGCGTGTCGGCCAGGGCCACGAGGTATTGGAGTTGCTTCATCGAGGGAACGCGCTTCATGGAGTTCTCCGGGGCCGTTTTCGTTCGGATAACACGATTATTCGATCAATTAATTATCGTTATACACGAACACAGCGCAATCCTATTCTCTCCACGCGCGGATCAACACGCGAACCAGAAGGTCCAAACCAACACACGTTCCACAAGGAGAGAACCATGAACGAAAGCAAGTGCCCCGTGACGGGCGCGACCCGTGGCGTTGTTCGCGACGGGACGTCCAACCGGGACTGGTGGCCGAACCGGTTGAACCTGGACGTACTGCATCAGCACTCACCCTTGTCCAACCCCATGGGCGAGGCGTTCGACTACGCCGAAGCGTTCAAGACCCTGGACCTCGACTCCCTGAAGAAGGACATCTTCGAGCTGATGACCACCTCCCAAGACTGGTGGCCGGCCGACTACGGTCACTATGGACCGCTCTTCATTCGAATGGCTTGGCACAGCGCCGGAACCTACCGAACCTTCGACGGTCGCGGCGGCGGCGGTACCGGCAACCAGCGTTTCGCGCCGCTCAACAGTTGGCCGGACAACGCCAACCTCGACAAGGCGCGCATGCTGCTGTGGCCGATCAAGCAGAAGTACGGCAAGAGGCTCTCCTGGGCGGACCTGATGATCTTTGCGGGCAATTGCGCTCTCGAATCGATGGGCCTCAAGACCTTCGGCTTCGGCGGCGGTCGCGAGGACATCTGGGCGCCGGAAGACGACATCTATTGGGGCTCCGAGGACGAGTGGCTGGGCGATGAGCGCTACAGCGGCGACCGCGACCTCGACAATCCCCTGGGCGCCGTGCAGATGGGTCTGATCTACGTCAACCCGCAAGGACCCAACGGCAGCCCCGACCCCGTCGCCTCGGGCCGGGACATTCGCGAGACCTTCGCGCGTATGGCCATGGACGACGAGGAGACCGTCGCCCTGGTCGCCGGCGGACACACCTTCGGCAAGTGCCACGGCGCTGGCGACGACGCGCTGGTAGGTCCGGAGCCCGAGGGTGCCGACATCGCCATGCAGGGGCTTGGCTGGGCCAACGGCCACGGTTCCGGCAAGGGTGGCGACACGATCACCAGCGGGATCGAAGGCGCATGGACCGCCGATCCGGTGAACTGGGACAACGGCTACTTCGATGTCCTCTTCGGCTACGAGTGGGAATGCGTGAAGAGTCCCGCCGGAGCGTTCCAGTGGATACCCCAAGACGGCGCTGGCGCAGACATCGTGCCGGACGCGCACGATCCATCGAAGCGCCACGCCCCCATCATGACCACGGCGGACCTGGCGCTACGGATGGACCCGGTCTACGAGCCGATCTCGAGGCGTTTCCACGAGAACCCCGACGAGTTCGCCGACGCGTTTGCGCGTGCGTGGTTCAAGCTGACGCACCGCGACATGGGGCCGCGCTCGCGCTATCTCGGATCGATGGTTCCCGCGGAGGAACTCATCTGGCAGGACCCCGTGCCGGCCGTCGACCATGAACTGATCGACGATGACGACATCGCTTTCCTGAAGGCGGAGATCCTCGCTTCCGGATTGTCGGTCTCCGAACTGGTTTCGACCGCGTGGGCTTCGGCATCGACCTTCCGCGGTTCCGACCTGCGCGGCGGCGCCAACGGCGCCCGCATCCGTCTCGCCCCGCAGAAGGACTGGGACGTGAACCAGCCCGATCAGTTGGCCAAGGTCATCGGCGCCCTGGAACGCATCCAAAGGGCGTTCAACGATGCGGCTACCGACGGCAAGCGCGTCTCGCTCGCCGACTTGATCGTCCTAGGCGGCGGCGCGGGCGTCGAGCAAGCCGCGCGCAACGCCGGACACGACATTGCGGTTCCGTTCGCGCCGGGTCGCACGGATGCATCGCAGGAGCAGACGGACGTCAACTCGTTCGCGGTCCTCGAACCCGTCGCGGACGGATTTCGCAACTACCACAAGGCGCAATGCGCCGCGCCGGCGGAGAGGCTGTTGGTCGACCGGGCGCAACTTCTGACGCTCACGGCACCCGAGATGACTGCCCTCGTCGGCGGCATGCGGGTTCTAAACACGAACGTCGGCGAATCGCGGCACGGGGTGTTCACCGAACGGCCGCAGGCACTCACGAACGACTTCTTCGTGAACCTGCTCGACATGGGCATCACCTGGAAGGCGACTTCCGAGGCCCAGGACGAGTTCGAGGGACGTGACCGGGCGACGGGAGAGCTCAAGTGGACGGGCACCCGTGTCGATCTGATCTTTGGTTCCAACTCCCAGCTTCGGGCGTTGGCCGAGGTCTATGGATGCGCGGACTCCAAGACGAAGTTTGTCAACGACTTCGTCGCGGCTTGGGACAAGGTTATGAACCTCGACCGGTTCGATCGCGCCTGATCGCCGGGTAAGACGTCGGGCCGCCATCCATGACGGCCCGACGTTCTTCGGGTGCAACGGATCGCATCAACGAGCCCAGGTATGGGATTTCAGGGGTTAGGGACACCCACTCGGAAGGGGTTAGGGACACCCACTCGAGACTTTTCATTCGGCGTTTGGATGATTATCATTCGCTTCATGAATGATTATCTCTCGCGCGCCGTCGAGCCCCGCCTCGCGAACCACCTCCGGGTGATGCCTGCGGTCGTCGTAAGCGGAGCCCGCCAGACCGGCAAGAGCACACTCGCCCGACGGCTCGTTCCGGAACCTAGGCGGTTCGCAACGCTTGATGATCTAGACGTACTGGATGCTGCCCACCGGGATCCCGACAGCCTGTTTGGCGACGAACCGATCACGCTGGACGAAATTCAACGCGCGCCGGACTTGCTCTTGGCAATCAAACGCCACATCGATGAGCAGCGCCAACCCGGGCAGTTCCTCCTCACCGGGTCCGCGAACCTCGCGTTGATCGCGCGTGTGTCGGAGTCATTGGCGGGAAGAGCCGGCTACCTGACGCTTTGGCCAATGACTCGGCGAGAACGGCAAGGACTCGGCCGAACCGGTTGTTGGGACGAACTCCTCGCCGCGTCGGATTCGGCATGGAAGGAGGTGGCAATGGCGCAACCGGGGGACCCTGAAGACTGGCACGACGCTGTTCGTCGTGGCGGGTTTCCCGATCCCGCAGTCCACTTCGCAGACGATGCCGATCGCGCGATCTGGTTCGACGGCTACCTGCGCACCTACCTTGAGCGCGACCTTGCGGCGCTGTCGTCCGTTGCCTCGCTGGTCGACTTCCGCCGGCTTGTGCGAGCCGCGAGCCTGCGCGTCGGTCAGGTCGTCAATCAAACGGAGATCGGACGCGACGTCGCCCTTGCGCAGCCCACCGTCCACCGGTATCTGAACCTGCTCGAGACTTCGTACCTGCTGGTTCGGCTACCGGCGTACGCCGTCAATCGAACCAAACGGCTCATCAAGTCGCCCAAGTTGTATTGGTGCGACACCGGCCTCGCACTGCGTATCACAGGTGCCGACCCAGCGCCCGCCCACTTGGAGAACCTGGTTCTTTGCGATCTGCTCGCTTGGCGCGACTCGCGACCGGACCCCGCCGAAGTCACCTACTGGCGTACGACTACCGGCGAGGAAGTCGACTTCGTGATCGAAGCTGGCAATGCCTTGCTACCGGTCGAAGTCAAGGCGACGGCAAACCCACGCCTACGCGACTGCACACGCCTGCGGGCGTTCCGTAGGGAATATCCGGAGCAGGCTCGCCCAGGTCTGCTGCTCCACACCGGCGACCTCGTTGAATGGCTCGCCCCGGACGTGCTCGCGCTTCCGTGGTGGCGCGCGACATGACCGCGGAGGCGCCATCGCATCGGGGGAGTGCGCTACGGCGAAGAGCGGGGATGGCACAAGGACATGGGCAAGCGCCGGCGAGACCGTGTTGTTATGACGGCAGCTTCTCCCAGTTGACGTTCGCCAGCAGGCCGGGCAGGTGCTCCTCGCAGAGCCCGTCGCGAACGCCGGCGAGGGCCGGATCGTCGACGCGGTTGTGCAACTCCTGCGGATCGTCCTCCATGTCGTAGAGATCCAGCGGCCGACGTGTGCGCGTATCGACGGTCATCTTGTAGCGGTCGGTGAGCACCATGGAGTACGGATCCTGTCCAGCGAACTCGCTCAGCACCGCCGGTTTGTGTCGCTGTGCTTCCGCATCGCCCGCGCCCGCATCAACCAGGGGCAGGAGCGAACGACCCGGGCTGCCCTCGATGGCCTCGGCACCGGCGGCGTCCATCAGGGTTGCCGCGATATCTAGATGGTCCGTCAGCCCATTGCTGACCCAGCCGTCGATACCACCGGGCGGACGCACGACGCAGGGCACCTTGACAGCGCCCTCGTAGAAGACCTTCTTTGCAATCAGGCCGTGGTCGCCGAGCATCTCGCCATGGTCCGCCGAGTAGACGATCCAGGTGTTGTCCAGGTGGCCGCCTTCCCGCAGGGCTTCAAGGACCATACCGATGCCATCGTCGATGAGGGACACCTTGGCGTAGTAGTAGGTCTTCATGACCCGGTTCTGGGCCTCGCTCATCCCGTCGAGCTGGGCAGCCGAGCCGGTAAGCATGGTGTGCACGAGCGGCGCCACGGGACCTGTCTGTTTCTCCGTGATCGACAGCGGCATGCTGTCGGCATCGTAGCGGCGGCGGTATTCCGCGGGTGAGTCCCACGGGTTGTGCGGGCCGCCGAAACACACCTGCAGGTAGAACGGTTCCGCCCCGGAATAGCCGCGGATCCACTCCGTGGCGGTGCTGGCGATGAACGTGTCCAGGTGATCTTCGGCGGGCAGCAGGCTCGGCAATGTCTCCCAGGGTTGCAGCACGCGCAGACGCTCACCCCGGGTGTAGGCGCGCAGGTATTCCCGATGCACGTCGAGCAATCCCTTCTCCGCCAAGTGATCCGTGTAGATGGAGTCGGTGGTCATCGACTCCACGGGACCGGTGATCTCCACGGGGTCGACGTATCCCCAGTCGTGCATTTCGTCCAGGTGGTCGCGCGTGTGACGCTGGCCGTGTCTGAAGTGCGTCTTGCCGACAACCGCGGTGTGGTAGCCCGCGTCCCGGATATTGCGTACGTGACTCGTCCCGTGCCGCAGTTCCGGGTCGGGAAACGACCATACGCCGTGTTCGTGGACCGGCTTGCCGGAGATCAGGCTCGCGCGCGTGGTCACGCAGACCGGCGCACTTGCGCAGCATCTCGGAAAGACAACGCCCTCGGCGGCCAAGCGGTCGGCAATCGGCGTGCTGGCCACCGGATCGCCGGCAAAGCCGAACGTGTCCGCGCGCTGCTGATCGGTGAAGATCAAAACGATGTTGGGTTTGGGGCTCATGTATGCAGCGTACTTCAGCCGACACGCGACGCTCAACTTCCCAACTTCCGGCGTTTCCGGCGTTTGGTTGTTTGATGCGCACCCTTTGGGGGTGTAGGTTCCGCAGTGCTGAATTTCTCGTTTACATAGACGGGTAAGTGCCGCTGGCTCGATGCCGGGGTGCCCGTCGAATACAAAAGCCACCCGGCGAATAGGCGGGGTTTCGCTTACCCCAATGAGAGATTCAGCAACAGCCCGGCGCTCCTGGCCTCATCGGCCGTCGTCGGGACGGTTGCGTATCGGCTTTGGGGAGGGAACCACGCGATGGGACTCAAACATCTACGGGGGGCTGCGAGTGCGTGACCCGACCGTTGGACGCCGATCCGAAGAAGCTGGCCGAACGCGTCAAGAACTGCGACGCGCCCACGGTCAGGAAGTACTGGGACCACCCCATGATTCTCGCCATAAACTACGGATTCTCGTCCGGGCAGCCGGATAGATACGGGACAGCGGGATGCCACCCCGACCGCGATGAACCGCCGAGGCACGTCAACGAGCCGCCGGAGGGAATCAGCGTGACCTACTTCCGGTCGGCGCTCGAGAATGCGGGCGACCGGTATTCGTCCGATTGGCATAGGGCCGCCCAAGCGCCAATCCACGAAAACATCCACGTGGACGACTTCGTCCGGTTCAACAGCTGCGCGCCGTGGGAGACGGTGGAAGGCATCAACGCCCTCAGGCAGGCCGGGTACACCGAGCGCGATTTCAATGCAGCGGGCTTCGAGAAGTGGACGCGGGCGCGAGCCAACAAGGAGTACTTCGATACCTTTGGCGTCAGGGCGCCGGAGGATCCGCAATATCGGGTAGCCGACCACAACAAGCCCCTGCCGTGTCTCTTCGACCAGTGAAGGCCGGTCGTTGGCTGGTGCTTTGCGCAGCGGTCGCCGTTGCGGGAATCTGGTGGCATTGGACAGCCGATGAGCCGAGCCCGGCAGCACCGTCAGATCTGCCGACCGAGCGGCCCGTCACGTCGCCACCCGCCGAGCCTTCGTTCCCACGCACGGCCCACCCGCACGCCGGAAATGGCCGGCAGACACCGGACTCCGACGACCAGAATCAGCTTTGGGACTGGGATTCCGTCGAATTCTGGGATTCCGTCAGATCGGCTTGCCCCTGGCCGCCCCTGCCCTCCTCGTGGGAGGTGCTCGACGAACCGTGCCGGTCGGTCATGGAGATTCCAGACGACTCCAGCTGGTGGACACCCCTAGGCGACGCGTTGGACACGCGGCGCACCGTGGCGGCGGCGCTCGGCAATCCGGAATGCGCGGTGGCGCTGGCGGACGACTGGCCGGGCGAGCTCCGACCCGAACTGCGCGAGCCTTGCTCGGCAGCGGCGATGGTGCGGCTCGCGGAGTTCCAGGATCAGTGCGTGGAGAGACTCCACACCGACTGGGAGAAGGTGCATGCCTGGTCGGTCGCCAGCACCCTCAGCATCTCCGACAGCCAGGAGGAGTACCACCGTCTGGTCGAAGACGACAACAGAGCGTCCGCTGGCCTGTATTGGGAAACCTACCTGTGCCGGAAGGTGCCCCCCGAGGCCTTCGAGTGGATCGGGGCACTGCCGGTACCGCCGGGCGATCCGACCGCGAGCCGCTACGAGCGACCGCCCATCACCCAGGCGCTGGACCTCTACGACGCGGCGCGGCGGCTGGGGGCGGAGATTCCCGATTGGGCGCTCGAAAAGCTCGAGTACCGCGCCGAGGTGCGTAGGAGACAGCTCGCCGACAACGGCGGCAACGGCAACTAGGTGCCTCGCCCGATACTCCCGCCCTCACATTGCCCCTGTGCATCCCGCATGGCCGGTTGGTTCGAGCGAAGCCGGCCTCCGGGCGTCCGTATCTGTTCCTCGCCGCCTTCGGGCGCGCAGCACCTCTATCCAATGACAGGGCGAGGGTGGAATCGACCGAACCGTAGCCGCGGCGTCTGGATGTCCACGATCATCGCCGATGATGCCCCGGACACCCGTTCCACCCTCACTTCGCGTTGGACGGTGCTACGGCTAGCGCGCCTCGCGAGTACGCGAGGCGACCAAGAGCGACTCGTAGCGCCGGTCAATGAAATGCAACCTGACCGTTAACATCGGCGCCGCTCAAGGATTCTAGCCGCTTCAAGGCGAACGGCGGCTTTGGTACCCTGCCGCGCTCGACACCAGACAGCCACGGATAGTCACAAGTTGCCGGTAAACATCGACCAAGCCGCACGCCGGATACGCGAGGATGGCTACGCCGTCGTGCCGGATTTTCTCGACGAGCCGACGGTGGAACGATTGCGCTGCGGGCTCGCGCCCGTGTTCGATGCGATCGGCAGCCGCATGGACGAGGACCACGGCCAGCAGACCTTGCACACGCACAACCTGCTGGCCAAGACGCGGGCCGTGGACGAAGTCCTCGTCGACGACCGGCTGCTCGGGTTGATCGAAGCCGTCCTAGGCCCGGACTTCCAGGTGTCCGGCGTCGCGGCCATGCGGCCCGGACCGGGTGACCGTCGCCAGCGCATGCACCAGGACGACGGCCACTACCCGATTCCGCGGCCGCATCCGCCGCTGATCGTCAACACCCTGATCGCCTTGGATCCCTTCACCGCCGAGAACGGCGCAACCGAGATCGTGCCCGGCAGCCATCGTTTCACCGAACGCGTCGATCCCGAAGTGCCCACGGTAACCGTGGAGATGCCAACCGGCGCGCTGCTGCTTTGGGAAGGCGCCGTCTGGCACCGGGGCGGAGGCAACTCGACGCACAACCAATACCGGCGCTCCATCAATGTGAACTTCAACCTGGCGTGGCTCAAGCAGCGCGAAAACCAGTTTGTCGGCGTGCCGTGGGAGGTCGCGGTGGAAATGCCCGAGAAGCTCCAAGCGCTGATCGGCTACAAGCTGACCAACTTCGGCCTCGGCACGGTCGACTACCGCAACCCCATCGAGACCGTAAGGCAACGCCTTAGTCACTAGCGCCCCAAAGCCGGCCCCGGTCCGATCACGACCCGTCAGGCGGGTCCCGACGGATTCGTAATCTCGTAGGGAAAGCTGCCGATTTCCGCGCCATGGGACCTCGCCAGATCGCGTACCCAGTCCGTCGTGTCGCCGGCTCGAATGTCGAAGGACGCATCTTCGATTCGCGACAGCCCCGTCAGGTACCGCAAGGCACTCGCCGCCGGGGGACTGCCCTCGAACAGCAGCATCGCCAACGCGATCAGGAAGTGCCGCTCGTCGATCGAGACACTGTGGAGGTTGGCTTCGGCTCTCGCCAGCTCCAGCAGTTCGCCGGTGTAGATCTCGTCCACGGACGTCAGGGGAAACTCATCGACGGGATTGCTGCTTTCCCGCGCGCCATGCGCTCGTTGGCTTCTCGCCAGGTCCGCTTCCAGTCCTGCGGCGCCAAGAACCTGCTTGGCGTTCCTTCCCAGCATGTCGACGGTGTCTTCGCGCAACGTCCGTACGTCGAGACCCAACGTCCCGAGCCAGTCAGATACCGGTGGTCCGAGACCTAGGAACGCGAGCTCCATGTGGAAGTGGTCGCAGCGGGCGTCTCCGCGATTCCTGGCTTCTTGCTCGGCACTCGCCAGAAACGAGACGAGCCAGGGATGTTCGTCGACCCAGTCGGGCCAGAGATTCGGTTGGAGTTTGATGTTGGTTTCATTGGTCATGTCGTTGTCCTCGGTATGGAAGTACCGACGAGCAGACGAATAGGACTCGCCCGTCTTGCGCATGCGGGCGCGAATGAGACGCTTGAGGGAATTGCGTGCTGTCATCGGTCTCCCCAATCAGCCCCGGTCAGGACTCCCCCAGCGAGCCCGCCCGAGCGGGGTTTGCGATGACGCTTCGAGGACACACGCCCCCTTTACCTCCTTGATCGGCCCTGCTGGGGAAGACCGGATGAGGTCAGGCGCGAAGCACGCTCAGTTGGAAAGCGTACTGCGTAGCGCCACTGTGGTCAAGGGCATCGCGAAGGTACACATCCTGCGGCTGTCGGTACGACGGGTCGGTGGATGCCCGAGCGTTGCCGATGGCCATGGACCGGTCCAAACTGACCCACCGTGAGCGAAAGTTCTGGCGTGAACCAACCTTGGCGAACCTGACCGTCGCCGTCATATGGGCGCTGGCGGCTGCGCCGGCGCTGGCGGCTGGCCTCGCGGGGTGGGACCCGGTGGGACGTCTGGGCGGACGCGGTCGCGGTCCCCGGGTGAACAGCCGACCGGCGTGGTTCCTGCTGGAGCTACCCGCCCTCGTCACGTTCCCTGCCATCTACCTGACGAGCGGCAACCTCCACCTGGTCGGCAATGTGGCCGTCGGCCTTTGGCTCGCCCACTATGTTCATCGGGGACTGGTGTGGTGCGTGCTGGTGCCGAAGCGCGACACGTCGGTGCCGTTGTCGATGTGCACCGCTTCCGTCGCTTTCAACCTGGTCAACGGCGGCCTGCTCGGCTGGTTCATGGGTCATGTCGCCGACTACCCGCTGGATTGGCTGACCGATCCACGCTTCATCGCGGGCCTGGTGCTGTTCACGGGTGGCGCGGCGCTGAATGTCTGGGCCGACTACCGACTGCGATACCTTCGCCAAAGACAGGCCCAAAGACAGCGCCAAGGGCAGGCCGACGGTCGCGTGAATCCGTCCGGCGGTCCCTTCAATGTCGTCTGCTGCCCCAACCTGTCCGGGGAGATCGTCGAGTGGGTGGGCTTCGCCCTGTTGACTTGGTCCGTTCCGGGTCTCGCCTTCGCCCTCTGGACCATCGCCAACCTCGTGCCCCGGGCGCTGTGGCGCCGCAGCTGGTACCGCGAGAACTTCAGCGGATATCCGAAGGACAGGGCGGCGCTTTTTCCCGGTGTGCTGTAGGGGCGACTGCGAAGCGGTCGCGTCGCGCATGGTATGTTGATGGGATTGGTCGACCGGCCGAGATAACCACCGACGAGGCTCACGCCATGCAACTGCGCCCCGTGCCCGCGGAACATCGACAGACCGGCTACGTTCCATCGCCCATCCTGGACCCGCCTGTCGCCCTCGGATTGCCGGACCCGGCGCGCGACATGGAGGAGGCGAGACAACACCTCTCCGAGTACGGCATGTGCTTCGTTCACGACGTACTCGAGAAGACCGAGATCGAGGCTCTCAGGACGGCCTTGGATCGCCAGGCGGCCGCCGAGCGGGAGCTGGGCGAGCTTGCTCCGCCCGGTGCGCTCGGCATGAAGCAGAGCGTCTCCAACATGGTCAACAAGGGCCGCGTGTTCCTCGATCTCGTTGAGCGTCCCGAGACCGACGAGCTCGCGGGCTTCCTGCTCGGTCGCAACTTCCTCGTTTCCAGCATGACGGGCGGCATGTTCCACGGCACGACGACGGAACCGCAGGCGCTTCACCGCGACCAGGGCTACGTCCCGGCGGTGGCCGCGTTTCCGGCGGCGTGCAACCTGTTCTGGCTGCTCGACGACTTCACCCCGGCGAGCGGCAGCACCCACGTCGTCCCAGGCAGCCATCGGTGGCGGCCCGAGTACCAGATCAAGGCACCGCCGCGGGAGATGTCCGTTCAGGTCGAGGCCCCGGCCGGCAGCGTGTTCGCTTGGGAAGGCCGCATTTGGCACGGTCTTGGCGTTAACACCAACGGCGAGCCGCGACGCAGCATCACCACGTACTTCTGCCTGCCCTGGATGCGCCAGCAGGAGAACTGGGGCGTTTCCTGTCTGCAGGAAGTGCTCGACGAGGCGAGCCCGAAGCTGCGCGCGCGGTTGGGTTTGCGCATCTACGGCACCCTGGGGGGCATCAACGGCACCCGAACCGGCGCGGAGTACGGCGGGTTCGGCAACGCGGACGTGGTGTTCCCGGACTACGTCATCGGCGAGGGCGGCAAGCTCCACCCGCTCAGGCGCGTGTCGCGCGCGGACACTAGCTGAACCGCGTCGGTGAGAACGGTGCCGGGTCGATGTGCGGCACTTCGTCGCTAACCAGTTCGGCGACCAGCCGTCCGGTGGCGGGCGCCATCGTCATGCCGAGCATGTGGTGACCGGTTGCGAGTACCGCATTGCGCCGCCGCGGCAGTCGGCCGATGATCGGCAGACTGTCCCAAGTCAGTGGACGCCAGCCGTACCAAGTCTCGTGGACGGGATGGTCAACCGGCTCTTTGAGCTCTCTGAGCTCTCTGAGCTCTCTGAGATAGTGGCCTGCTGACTCGGCCAACTGGCGAATCCGGCGCGGGGGAACACTCGTGTCGAATCCCGCGAGTTCCATCATCGATCCCACGCGGAATCCGTCTTCGAACGGCGTCACCGCGACCCGGTGCTCGGAGAACACCATGGGATGCCGCGGGACGATGCCCGGTGGCGGCATCGTCACGGAATAGCCCTTGGCGGGCTCCACGGGGATCGGACAGTCGAGATCCGCTTCGAGGCGAGCACTCCAAGCCCCGGTGGCGAAGACGTAGTGATCGGCAGCGACCTCACCGGCATCAGTGACGACCGCAGACACCCGATCTCCGACGGACCGGACGCTCTGCACCCGCCGGTTCGTCTGGAAGCGGACGCCCTCGGCGGTCAACCACTTCGCCCAGTTCGCGATCAGGGCATCGGGCCGGATCGAAGCGTCGCCAGCGTAGTGGTAGGCACCGGCGAGGCCCTCGCGCAGGGCAGGTTCGAACTTCGCAAGGTCGCCGCCCTCGATGCGCCTGGCGGCGACGCCGTATTCGTCGCGGAGCATCTCGTCCTGGGCGGCGAAGGCATCCATGCCGCGACGGGTCGACAACACGTAGAGAAGCCCGCGCCGCTGCCACTGGGCGTCGATTCCGGTTGTGGCGAACAGCCGTTCGTATTCGACAACGGACGAGTCCAGGATGGACTTCATGCGATGCCCCGACTCGAGCATGACGCGACGGTTGCAGCGGCGGGCGAAGCGCCACAGCCAGGCGAGCATCGACAGTCGCCATTGGGGCTTTACGCGAAACGGCGCGGCCGGATCGAACAGGGAACGCAAGCCGGCCCGCAGATTGTCGGGATCGGTCAGCGGGAGGACATGGCTTGCGCAGAGGTGGCCGCAGTTGCCGTGGGAACAGCCACCGCCGATGCGTCCCTGGTCGACGACGGTGACGCGGAATCCGAGTTGCGACAGGTAGTGGGCGCAGGCGATTCCGACGACACCCGCGCCGACCACCAATACGCTGTCGCCGGAGTCCGACACGGCAGGCATTTCGAGCTAGGCGATGCCGTCAGCGAAGGGGTCGCCGGGTTGGTGGATCAAGGTGGTCTCGGCGCAGACGAAGGCTTCTCCCGTGATACTCGGGATCACCGCGCCGTCCGTACCCTTGCGATAGCGACCCACGAAGCGGCTACCGATCATGCTTTCCTGGATCCAGGCTTCACCCGGTTTCAGAGCCCCCTCGGCCGCCAGACATGCCAACTTGGCACTGGTACCCGTGCCGCACGGCGAACGGTCGTAGGCGCCTCCGGGACATAGGACGAAGTTGCGGCCGTGGGCATCGGCTGCGCGGGGCGGCCCCATGAGCTCGATGTGATCAATCTCCGCGCCGTCGGCACCGGTGATTCCCTGCACGGTCAATGCGCTCTTGATGCGCTTCGCGATGTCGGTCAACTCGGCCTCGTAGGGCAAGGCGATCGGCACCCTCTCGCCTATCGACTCCTGGTCGACGAGGTAGAACCAGTTGCCGCCCCAGGCGACGTCGCCCCGCACGCTACCGATGCCGGGAACATCGACGGCCACGTCGTGCCGGTGCCGATAGCTCGGCACGTTCTCGATGGTGACCCTGTTGGCGGTGGCCAGGTCGACGTCGACGACACCCACCGGCGTGTCGAAGCGCATGGGACCCAGTCCCACCCGGTCCAGGTACGCCAGCGTGACCGCCAAGCCGATGGCGCCGTGCCCGCACATGCCGAGATAGCCCACATTGTTGAAGAACAGCACACCCGTGGCGCAGTCCGGTTCCGCAGGTGGAGACAGCAAGGCACCCACCAGGGCATCCGAACCGCGTGGTTCGAGAATCGCCGTGCGGCGCAGGTCGTCGTGGTGTTCGGCGAAGCGGCGCAGACGCGCCGCCATGGGTCCGTCGCCCAGATCGGGCCCGCCGTCGACGATGACGCGGGTGGGTTCACCGGCGGTGTGCGAGTCCACCACGCGAAGCGGAGCGTTCACGAGCACGCTCCCGGCCACAGCTCCCACCAACGTTTGAAACGCTGCCAGGCATGCTCGACGTGCGCCCGTTGCGGCCCGCTCAGCTCGTCGTTCGGGTTGAGGCTCTGAGCGTATTGCGGGTTCCCCTCGAGGACCATCAGGTGCCGGTAGAACAAGACCAAGTCGGGACCCTCATCGAAACCGGCGAGCACGGCGAGCGCGGCATCCAGTTCAAGGGCGAGACGAAGAGCATCCGGGTCGCCCTCGGCGGCAAGACGCGCCAGTTCGACGAGACGCAGGGTCTCCGCCGGCAGTGCGTTGCCGACGCCGGTGATGACGCCGGTAGCGCCGCAGTGGACGATGCCGTGGACCACCTGCGTGTCGACGCCCACGACGAGGTCGAGATCATCCCGTTGACTGGTGATGTGCTCGGCTGCGTAGCTGAGCGATTCCCTTCCGCCGAACTCCTTGAAGCCCACCAGGTTGTGGAACTCGGCGGCCAGGTCGAAGAACAAATCCGCCCGGGTCTCGAAGCCGTAGTAGGGACTGTTGTAGATGACCGCGGGCAGCTCACCGCCTGCATCCAGAACAGCCCCGAAGTGCGCACGTTGGGCGGCGGGAGACGTCGCCCGGGACAGGACACGCGGGATGACCATGAGGCCCGCCGCTCCCGCGTCCCTGGCGTGACGCGCAAGGTCCGCGGCACGGGATGTGTTCTGCGCACCGGTACCCACGACGACGGGAACGCCCGAGGCGACCAGGGCTTCGACCCCCAAGCGCCGCTGGTCGTCGTCGAGCAGCGGCCACTCGCCCATCGACCCGCAATAGACGACACCGCGCATCCCGGCGGCGACCAGTTCCGCGCCCTTGGCGGCTAGTTGATCGAAGTCGGGCTCGCCCGATGCGCTGCACGGCGTGACGAGTGCTGGCAGGCAACCCCGAAACACCGACTGACGTTCAGACATCATGATGTGCCGACGTACTGTACTGCGTCGTCGGCGAAAACGCGTGAAGCGTCTCGGAGCTGGACTCTACTCCGGCTCGGCCCGATCTTCTTCCGATTCCTCGGTGCTTGCCGTGTCGGCTTCCTCCAGGGGTACTGCTTCCTCCACCTCTTCCGCCACGTCCGCATCGTCGAAGTCGACGCCGGTTTCCTCGGCGCAGCTCCAGCCCCAGCCGGAGAGCTTGTCCACGAATTCCTCCAACCGGGCCTCGCAGTAACCCTCCTCGTTCTCCGCACGCCACAGGACCTGCTCTGGATCACCTTCGGTTGGCTTCGTGTAGACGATGCTGCAAGGAACCGCTTCGCCGGGAGTGTCGTATTTCAGCTCCACCAACCGCTCCAGAGAGTTGTTGGTGCATACCAGCGATTGCGCCATCGCACTGCTTCCGAGAACGAGCGCAGCCACGGCGAAGGGAATCGAATAGCGAGTGGAACAGTTCATACGGTCTCCCAATACCCCGATTCGTAAATAGTGCCACATCTAGGACTACAACCTTAATGTCGGGATTATGCATTCGACACGGCACTAGGAGACCTCTGATCAAGCCCGTTCATGGGCTTGATCAGGAGCAAAACAAAAGCGCGGTTTTGTTTTGCTCACAAATTCAATGGCTTGCGCCATCGAATTTGGCGGCACATCCCTGTGCCGCGTCGCCCAGCGAAGCGCTATTGCGCCCGCCGCCTGAAGAACGGCAGAACCACTCCTTCGGCCACGTCCTCGAACCCCACCCGTACAGCCATGCCGACTTCCACTTCCTCGGGCGGCACGTCGAGCAGGTTCGAATACAGGTGGGGTCCTTCGGCAAGTTCGACCTCCACGGTCGCCATCGGCGTGTGGCCGACGAGCGCGGGATGAACCGCTTGATGGGTCACGACATAGGAAAACACGACGCCATCGCCACTCGCTTCACGCCATTCGAAGTCCGTCGATCGACACGCAAGGCAAACCGCCCTTGGCGGATGAGCCTGGGCACCGCAGACCGTGCAGCACTGAATGACAAGGCGGTGCTCGCGCAGCGCGTCGAAGAACGGCCGGGCTTCGTCGCTCGGCTCGGGGATGGGCAATCCCGGCGGTCGTTCGAACCTCCACGTGCTCATCCCGGCCCGCTCCGTTCGAGAATAACCGCTCCCGTGCCGATGCCCGTGTCGCAGAACGAGAACTCCACGCCCGGCACCTGGGCCGTGGACTCGCCGCGCACCTGCCGCGTCGCCTCGATCAGGTGGTTGATGCCCTGCAGGTAAGCTTCGGACAGATGGCCGCCCGACGTGTTCACCGGCAACCGGCCGCCGTCGAAGTCGGTGCCGCCCTCCTCGACGAAACGACCGGCATTGTCGACGAAACCGTAGTCCTCCAGGGCGAACAGCACGAAGGGGCCGAAATGGTCGTAGATCTGCACCACGTCGATGTCGTCGCGGCCGATGCCGGCCATGTCGAACAGGCGCTTTGCGGCTCGTCCGGCCGGCGAACCCAGACCGGGACCCGCCTGTGCGGCTGCACGAATCAGCACGGGAGGCCTGGCCAGCTCCCGTGCGCGGTCGGCAGACATGAGCACGAGGGCGCCGCCGCCGTCGGTTTCCAGGCAGCAGTCGAACAGGTGGAAGGGGTCGACGATCAGCCGCGACGCCTGGTGCTCCTCGAGGCTGAGCGTCCGCTCGTGGAATGTCGCCCGGGGGTTGCGGTTGGCATGCCGGCGTTGAGCGACGGCCTGCATGCCGAAATGCCGGCTGGTAATTCCGGTCTCGTGCATGCGCCGGCGGGCGACCATTGCCAGCCCGTGCTGGGGTGTCAGCAGACCGTAGGGCTCCGTGAACGCGCCGCCGCCGCGCCCGCCTTGTCCGGTGACGTCGCCGCGGCCGTATCGCCGTCCCGAGCGGCCGTTCACTCCCCGGTAGATGACGATGACGTTGGCAAGGCCGGCATGGATCGCCGCCGCTGCGTGTGCCACCAGGGCCGCACCGACGTTTCCGGCTTGGTTGATCTCCCCCCACCACGCCAAATCGGGGATTCCGAGATTGGCGGCGACCTCGGCTTCCGTGCTCGTGTCGACCCACCACTTCATAAGCCCGTCCACGTCCCGGGGTTCGATGCCGGCGTCGGCCAGCGCGGCGAGGATCGCCTGCAGCGCGAGCGCCAGCTCCGTGCGGCCGCTGTCCCGGGAGTAGTCGGTCTCGCCAACGCCGACGATGGCCACCGAATTGGAGAACGTCACGGCGACGCGCCCCGGCCGCAGAAGAGACGACCTGAAAGCGATCGCATCATCTTCGTTGTTTGACGTGGTAGCCCACCACAAGCCATGAAGCGTCCGCTTGGCGCTGCATGGAGACGGTCTCCAGGATGTCCCCTTTCTCCCATTGCGAGTCGTACACCACGATCGTGTATTCACCGTCGGGCGCGCCCATCGGGTTGGTCTTGAAGGTCGTCATTTGCAGTTCGCGGGACCGCAGCTCACCTAGTGGTTTGCGGGTTTCCCGGGCCTTGGCGAGCCACTGGTCAACGGATCCGATGTTGTCGCGGAACCAGGGCGCCGCAGCCTCCCAGCTCTGTTCGTACTCGCCGGCGTCCATCATCGCGAGCCAAGGTTTGGTGGCTTCGTACGCGGCCTGTTCCGCCTCGGGACTGCTCTCCCGGCAGGCGCCCACAGCGAGCAGCAGGACGAGCATGGGTATGCCTAGCCAAAGCACTGGATCGCGCGTCAAGTTTCACCACACCGTCAGTTTCGGAACGCGTACTGAATCGGATTTGCCAGCAACTTGCAATCGGGGGCGCAGGACGTATGATGCGCGCCGTTATGAGCAGGTGCGGACAAACGGCAACGGCGACCACCACCACGACACGTGGAGGAGCCGCCTAGTCTTGTCCGGACAACACAGCGGCTCCGACCGGGCCGCCCTTCTAGAACCCCGGAAGGCAACGGCCAACCGGGGTTTTTGTTGAGCGGGGCTACAGGGGACAAGGAACAACCCAATGCCAGACCCAGAGGAATCCAGTCCAGACGAGAAGCTCTACCGGATCCGGCACAGCCTCGCCCACGTGATGGCCCAGGCGGTGCTGGAGATGCGCGAGGGATCGACCCTCGGCTTCGGCCCGCCCATCGACGACGGCTTCTACTACGACTTCATCCTGAGCGAGCCGCTCACCGAGTCGGACTTTCCGGAACTCGAGCAGCGCATGCGGCGGATTCTCAAGAAGGGTCAGCGCTTCTACCAGGAGGAAGTGCCCGTCGAAGAGGCCTTCGCCCGCCTCGAAGAGATGGGTGAACCCTACAAGCGCGAGTACGCCCAAGAGTTGGTGGAACGGGACACGCTTCAGAGCTTGTCCTTCTACCGCAACGGCCCGTTCCTCGACATGTGCGAAGGCCCACACGTCGACACGACCCGGGAGATCGCCCGCGACGCCTTCAAGCTTCGCAGCGTCGCCGGCGCCTACTGGCGCGGCGACTCCGACAACGTGATGATGACGCGCATCTACGCTTGGGCGTTCGCCGACAAGGAAACGCTCGACGAGACCGTCGCGGCCTTCGAGCTTGCCCAGGAACGCGACCACAAGAGACTCGGCCGGGAACTCGACCTGTTCACCTTCGACGACGACGTTGGCCGCGGCCTGCCGCTGTGGATGCCCAACGGCACCGTGATCCGCGACGAGCTGGAGAAGCTCGCCGTCGAGCTCGAGTTCAAGGCGGGCTACCAGCGGGTCGCGACGCCGCACATCGCGAAGAGCGGCCTATACGCCCAGACCGGACATCTCGATCACTACCGGGAGAGCATGTATCCGCCGATGGAGGTGGTGGAGGAGACGCCCGACGGCGCGTCCCTGCGCGAGTCGTACATGTTGAAACCCATGAACTGCCCCCATCACCACAAGATCTACGCCGCGAGGCTGCGCAGCTACCGCGACCTGCCGCTGCGGCTTGCCGAGTACGGTCAGGTGTATCGCTGGGAGGCGTCCGGTGCCGTTTCCGGACTTGCCCGGGTGCGCATGCTGTCGATGAACGACGCCCACATCTACTGCACCGAGAACCAGATTCGCGACGTGTTCGCAGAGGTGATCTCCGAGTACGACGAGGCCTACCGCATCCTCGGTCTCAAGGACTACACGATCCGGCTGTCGCGCTGGGATCCCGACGATCCGAAGGGACGCGAGAAGTACGTCGACGCGCCCGAGGACTGGGAGCGTACCGAGGCCATCATCGCCGATCTTCTCGACGCCATGGATATCGACTACGAGGACGGACAGGGCGAGGCGGCGTTCTACGGTCCCAAGCTCGACGTCATGTTCCGCACCGTCACCGGCAGGGTTGAACAGCTGTCAACGGTGCAGCTCGACTTTGCGGTACCGCCTCGGATCGGTCTCAGCTACGTCGGGGACGATGGCGCGGAGCACGTGCCGTACTGTATCCACCGGGCACCGCTGTCCACCCACGAGAGGTTCGTGGCACTGCTGATCGAGCACTTCGGCGGTGCCTTCCCCACCTGGCTCGCGCCGGTACAGGTGCGCGTGATCACCGTATCCGAGAACTACGGCGACTACGCGCGCGGGCTGGTGGAGCGAATGCGTGCCAACTTCGTGCGTGCCGAACTCGCCTCCGAGAACGATACCGTTTCGAAGAAGATCCGCGACGCCACCACGCGCAAAATCCCCAACCTGTTAATCGTCGGTGAACGCGAGGTGGCGGCCGGGACGGTGACCCTGAGGCGCCACGGCATCCGTGAACAGCTCACGCTGCCGTTCGAGGAGTTCGAGGCGGGACTGGCGAAGACGATCGCCAACCGCTCGCTGGAGTTCACGACCCCGTAAGAGTCCGCGGGGCGGTCGTCCGCGACCGAAGCGGTCGCTACTGGACTGAGGATTGCGTACCGCTTTCCGCTAGCGCGAGGCCGCTGGCCAAGCCGACGTAGTCGGCCAGGATGTTGGCCGTTTCGACGACCAGCGTGTCGTCATCGGGAGCGTCCTCCGAGTCTTCCCGGTCCGCCAACTCGTCCATGCTCTCGATCGGCTCTTCACCCTTGGCGACAAGGCGCTGGTTCTCCAAGCGAAGGTCCCAGGCGTCGTCCTCCTCCTTTTGCTTGAGCCGTGCGGCCTCGGCCAGCGAGATATGGGTCCGGTCCCGTAGGTGCTCGACGTATTCTCGCCTGGCCTCGAGGTACGCGAAGTCGGGATCGTCCCGGGTGCGCTCGTCGTGGCGGCTGCGCAGTCGTTCCAGAACGGGTCCGAAGCGGTTCGCGGACGGATGCCGGGCCGGCGCCACGTCGCCGGTACTGGCGATCGCACCGCCGCGATCCCGCTCCCGGTAGAGCAGATCTCCGGGTGTCGGGTAGACGATGTCCGGAACGATGCCGTTGAAGTGCGTGCTGACCCCGGAGACACGGTAGAACTGTCGTTCGGTGACCTTTAGCTGGCCGCGCTGGCGGGGCAAGTCGATCAACGTCTGCACGGTTCCCTTGCCGAAGGTTCGGCTACCGACCACGACGCCTAGGTCGTAGTCCTGGATGGCTCCCGCGAAGATTTCCGACGCCGATGCGGAGAAGCGGTTCACCATCACCGCCAGAGGTCCGTTCCAGACCGAGGCGTCGTCGCGGTCGCCCAGCACCCTCGGCCGGCCACGCAGGCTCTTGACCTGCACCACGGGGCCCGATTCGACGAACAGGCCGGTCAATTCGACCGCCTCCTGCAAGGATCCGCCACCGTTGTTGCGCACATCGACGATCAGCGCGTCCATGCCCTCGGCTTTGAGTTCGGTGATGAGTTGCGCGACGTCGCGGGTGGTGCTCTTGTACTTGGGATCGCCCGCATGCATCGCCTTGAAGTCGACGTAGAAGGTGGGGATGACGACGACACCCACACGATACTCGCGACCGTCCCTGTTCAGCTTGAGAAGGGACTTGCTGGCCGACTGTTCGACGAGGTTCACGGCGTCGCGAACGATCTTCACCACGCGGGTCTCGCTCTCGTCCGCGTCGGCGGGAATGATCTTCAAGCGCACCGTGTGTCCCTTGGGTCCGCGAATCAACTGGACCACGTCGTCCGAACGCCAGCCGACGATGGGAACGAACGGTTGATTGTCGCTCTGGCCGACGGCGACGATCCGATCCAGTGGCTTCAGCTCGCCGCCCTTCTCCGCGGGACCGCCTTTCACCAGGCGTCTCACGATCGTGTACTCGTCCTGGGTCTCTAGCACGGCGCCTATGCCTTCCAGGGACAACGACATGAAGATGTTGAAGTCCTCGGAATCCCGCGGGGAGAAGTACTGGGTGTGCTCGTCGTAGGTGAGCGCGAAGGCGTTCATGTAGCTTTGGAAGACATCCTCGCTGCGCGTCTGGCGGATCGACCGTGTGCGCGAAGCGGTGCGCGTGGACAGGGCTTCGTCGATGGCTTCGAACGACTCGCCGGCAAGCTTGCCGCCGAGGACCCTGCTCTTCAGGTCCAACCGCCAGAGATTCTCGAGTTCCTCCTGCGTCGCGGGCCAAGGCGCTTCGGTGCGGTCGAGTTCCATGGACTCGTCGACGGTGAAGTCGAACTCGTCCACGCCGCGTTCGAGCAGCTTCTCCTCGAACGCGATTCGTTGCAGAGCGCGGTCGCGGTAGCGGTTGTAGATGGCGAACGCGGGTTCGAGGTCTCCGTCGCGAAGAGCATCGTCGAGCACAAGACGGTAGGGCTCGAAGTCGGCAATGTCGGCGGCCGTGAAGTGCACACGTCTGCCGTCCAGGATGTCGAGATAGTTGTCGAACATTTCGTTCGACGCCTCGTCGTCCAGGGGCTTGCGGATGAAGTGCCCCTCGCGCAGACGATCGACGATCTCCACGCTGGTCCGTGGGTGATTGGCCAGGGGTTGGAGACCTTCGGCTTCGGTGGCGACGGCGCCGAGCCCGACACCGACGGACGTCGCCAATACGACGGCCAGCAATGCAGCGCGGATGGGAGCGGCAGTGGGGGTCAAGGGCGGGCGGCGCGTTCGGATCATTGATTACGCAATGTAACGCATACGGCGTGCGAACAACACTGTCCGAGACGCGACCGCTTCGCGGTCGCCCCGAGAATTCGCTACGCGAATTCTCCAACGC
>VXPO01000026.1 GCA_009839505.1 Gammaproteobacteria bacterium | reverse complement strand
TCTCGCGGCCTGCTACATCGCCGGCCTACCGTTCCTCAAGTGGACACTGCTCGGGAACCTCTTCTACGCCGCCATCCTGTTCGGCGGTCTCATGGTCCTGAAGCGCCGGGTCGGCGGCATCGCCCACACGGCCGCGCACGTCTGACCACATCCATGCGTTGGCGAGCCTGGGCCGCCGTCCATGCCGCAGGACTCGCCTTGGCCTGCTGCGCGGCACTTGCCGAGGAGACCGCCCCGCAGGTCGCCGTCCATCTCGAGATCACCGACGAGCTGACCGGCACCGGGCTCGATGTCTCGATTCGGCGCAACGTCGCCGCAGGTACCAAGGCCGTCGACTTCATGAACGAGGTAGTCGACATGGAGGTGCGGCGCTACCCCGGCGTTGGCGTCTTCGTGACGACACTTTGCGGCGTCGCGGCACCGAAGGGAACCTTCTGGGCGCTGTCGATCAACGGAGAGCGTGCCACAACCGGCGTCAGCGACCTTACAATCGAGGAACCGGTCCACATTCACTGGGCGCTGGTAACACTGGAGGAGCAATGAGCCACGACCTCGTCATTCGCGACGGCAGCATCGTCGACGGTACTGGGGCGGAACCCTATCCCGGGGACATCGCCATCGACGGCGACACCATCACCGCCATGGGCAAGGTGGTGGACCGCGGCAAGGAAGAGATCCGCGCTGACGGCCTGGCGGTGACACCCGGGTTCATCGACCTGCACACCCACCTCGACGCGCAGATCGGCTGGGATCCGATGCTGACGCCGATCTCGTGGCACGGCGTCACCACGGCCCTGCTCGGCAACTGCGGCGTCACGTTCGCGCCCTGCAAACCCGCCGACCGCCAGTTCCTCGCCGAGATGATGGAGACCGTCGAGGACATCCCGCGGGAGGCCATCCTGTCGGGTCTGCCCTGGAACTGGGAGTCCTACGGCGAGTACCTCGACACCCTTGAATCGATGCACCCCGCGATCAACGTGACCGGGATGGTGGGCCACGGGGCCGTACGGTTCTACGTCATGGGCCACAGGGGCATCGACGAAAACCCGACACCCGAGGAGATCCACGAGATCGCCAAGGTCGCCGGCCAGTCGGTGAAGGACGGCGCCATCGGGTTCTCCACGAATCGACTTCCCGGGCACCGCTTGCCCGACGGACGATCGATTCCCGGAACGTTCGCCGAGGCGGAGGAGCTCGAGGCCATCGCCCGCGAGGTCGGCGCCCACAACGGCTTGATGCAGAACGTCCCCTGGTACGACCGGAACGCCATCGGCAAAGATCTCGATCTGCTCGGCAGACAAGCCCGTGCCGGGGGTGGCCGCGTGCTGTTCAGCGTCGTCGAGACGGAGACCTTCAGGATCGACGATCCCCACCAGACCGTTGAGGATCTGCGGGCCGATGGATGCGAGATCTACGGCGTCACCGTACCGCGACCGGGCGGCTTCGTGTCGATGCTGAAGACCAACATATTCTTCCCGGCGTGGGCGAAACTGCGCGCCATCGACATCGACAAGCGCCTCGACGCCATCCGGGAAGAAGGGTTCCGGCGGGAGCTGATCGAAGCGGCGAAGGCCGATCCGGCGAGCATCCCCTTCGCCCAGGGTCTGCGCTGGATGGGCAATGCCGAACGGCCGGTCTACACCAAGCCGCCCGAAGACAATCTCAAGGCGTTGGCCGATGCCGCCGGCGAACATCCCGCCGAAACGTGGCTGCGCCTCGTGCTCGACAGCGATGGCGCCGCCGTGTTCCATCGGCCGTTCTTCAACACGAAGTTCGATGCCGTGGAAACGCTCATGCAACGCGATTGGGTCGTCCCCGGCCTAGGCGATGCCGGCGCCCACGTCTCGCAGATCATGGACTCGGGTTGGCCGTCGTTCCTGCTCAGCTACTGGGTGCGCGACCAGGGCAAGGTGTCGCTGGCGGAGGCGATCCGCCGCATGACCGGTGCCGCCGCGCGCGTTCTCGACCTGAAGGACCGAGGCACCCTCGCGCCCGGCATGAAGGCCGACATCAACGTGCTCGACCCGGACCGGGTCGAAGAACGGCACCCTACCGTGGTGCGCGACTTCCCGCACGGCAAGAGCCGGCTCGTACAACGGGCCGCCGGCTACGCGGCAACGCTGGTCAATGGGCGGGTGATCCTGCAGGACGACGAGCATACCGGCGCTCGCCCAGGGCGAGTGCTTCGCAGCGCACCGTAGGACTCTTCACCTTTTTTTCGAAGTCCTTTTTTGGGCTGAATCGGTCGGCTTTTCGGGGACGGGCTTGTCCCGTCCCGCGAGCCGACGGGGCACGTATGACGCGGGCGACCACGTGCCCTTCGGAGTTTATATTTCCCAATCCATTGCAAAGAACAGGACCCGCCCCCGGGCATCCCAGCGCGAGGCGTCGTAGGGCATACGAAACGATATCGTTGGCGAGCGTGCATCGAAGACATTGCGACCGCCCCCGCGCAGGCGCAGACCGATGTCGAATTGGTAGGTCAGCGCAACATCGACCGTGGTCAGCGGTTCGACCTTCAATGGCGGCCGTTGTCCCGCGTTTCCGACGTTGTTGTTCAAATACGCCGGCGTATGGTGCGCGAACAGGTCCGTCCGCCACCTGTCCAGCCGCCAGCTCGCCGATCCGATCAGCTTGTATTCGTTGCTGCCCAAGATGGTGCCGAGTTGCGATACTTCCTCGGATTCTGGCGTGGCACGGAAAGACTCCTCCAGCACTCGCAGGTAGCTGAGCGTCGCAAGGAAGCTCCCGATCGCCGTGTCGAAGGAATACTCCAACTCTACATTCGCGATCTCATTGATTTTTTCGGCGAGGTTCAGATACACGCTGTTTAGGTTCGTTATCTTGCCATCGGAGTCGCGCTCGGCAATCTCGGGAATCTTGAATGCCACTTCCGGGAATGTGTAGAACAGGTTGAAAGAAGCCTCGATCTTGTTGGCAAATTCGATCCGAGACCAGTCCAGCGCCAGCTGAAAACCAGGGAGCAACGTCGGCGACCACGCTATCCCCAGGGAGTAATTGTCGGACAATTCCGATTTCAAGTTGGGATTGGCGTATCGAGTCGTGACGGGTAGCAGCTGCCAACCGGCGTTACCGTCCGGGCTATAGGGATCTCTCAAAAACCACTCGGCGCGCTCGGCGTCTCTGCGGTGGAACTGCTCGGTGAACACCGGTGGACGGAACGACTCCGACCAGGCCATACGCAGCGAAAGTCTGTCAGTGGGGTGATATCGCAACGCCACTCGTGGGCTGGTGTTGCTTCTTTTGTTCCCGATGACGACGGGGTCGCCCTCCCAATGGTAGATCGCCGCAGGGTAGGGTACCCATCCCGTACCGGGAACGTAGTAGCTCCGAGAGCCTACCTCGCGGACTAGGTTTTCGCCGCCATGTGCGCCGTCCGATTCATACGAGTCGTATCGCGCCTGAAGGCTCAACAGGAGCGAATGAACCCAGGGCCGGGAGTTCGCTGGCCCGACGATCGGGAGCGAGATCTCGGCGAAGTACGCGCGGACCTCCTCACGGGGCGGAGCCCCAACACGAGCGGCAAGGCCTCCCGACAGTACCGTTCGGCCGTCTTCCCCCAGCGTCTCGGTGAAGTAGCTGTATCCGTCCATGCGTACCTGGGCACCTACCGCGTAGCGCGCTTCTCCTCCCCACAAACGGAACAACCGCCCGCGCAGCTTCGGTTCATAGCTTGTTACTTCACTTGCGCCGTGCCTCGTGCCGAAGGCGTTCTTCAGCAACTCGGGAAACGCGGGGCCCTGGGCCGAGCCATTGCCGAACAGGTTGAGCGCGACGTTGGGATCGGAACTTTCCAACGCCTCGTAGAGCTTCTCGTGGGTTGGGTCGGCTTCGAGTCGCCGCCATGTCGGTTCGAAGTACTCTCCGAACCGCTCAGATTCCGAATGTGTCACATTGAACAAGAAGGTATGGTCGTCGTTCATCTCCCACGCGAAACCGACGTTGTAGTTGCGCTGCTCGCTGCGAGCGCGAACGTGAGCGCGAGGGATCACGCCGGCTTCGACCTCCCTGATGGGCCAATAGGAAACCAACACCGGTTCGCCGAAGGGGTTGTGCGCATTGCTCGCCGGAATGAGGAAGCTGTTCATTTTGGTCGCCTCTTCCCGATAGGACCTATGATCCGAATACAGCACATCGGCGTAGACACTAAGGCGTTCGCTCAAGTTTTGCTCCACATGGAGGTTGAAGGAGATGTTGGTGGAGTCCTCGCCGTTCTTGGGAATGATGTGATCTGCCGGGACGATCTCCGTCGTGAAGTCGTCAACGGTCGCGCCCACGCCGTCGTGGTCCGATGGCAACTGCCATCTGGGGCTTCTCCATGCGCAACCGGGAAATGCCGGGTAGCCGTTGTACCGGCAAACGATGCCTGGCTGAGCCGCCTCGAAGACTGAACGCACGTCGTAGTCGGGACCGAACTGATCGCGGTAGTCGTAGGAAGTCCAACCGGTCTTGGCGTTGGTAATGGGCGTTGACGCGGTACGTGACAACGCGAGCGTCCCGCTGCCGCGGTTCCAGCCATAGCCGCCCGTCAGGTTGAGGCTGCTTGCGTGCGCGTCGGTGGAGCTGTATTCCCTGCGCGCTTTGATGGATGCGCCGGCGTAGTCCTTGCGGGTTATGAAGTTCACTACACCCCCGATGGCGTCGGCGCCGTACACTGCCGAGGCGCCGTCCAGCTGTATGTCAACCCGCTCGATGGCAGCCAGCGGTATGTTGAGGAGATTGGCGAATCCCTCCACCTCGCCGGCCTGACCGGCCACACGCCGGCCATCGATCAGAACCAGCGTATTCGCCGAGCCCATGGCCCGCAGGTTGACAGTTGAGAGGCCGAAACCGTCGATGATGGAATGGCTCTTGTCGGCATCCACCGCCCCAACGGGTGTGGCCATGGTGTTGTTCTGAGTCGTGATGGACGGAGACGCCCAAGGCAGCGTACGAAAAAGGTCCTCCAGACTTGAGACGCCGCGGGCGGCGATGTCTTCGGCAGACAGACTGACAACCCGCGCAGTCGGGTCCCCTCCTTCCAACCGCGACCCGGTCACGACGACCACTTCGACGTCCCTCGGCTCCTCTTCCAGGCCGCGCTGTCCACCCTGTCCACCGCCGGGTTCCGCGGGGCCCGCGGCATCCGCCTCCGACACACCCACCGGCCGAACCAGCACCACGTTTTCTGATGCGTATGCGAAGGTCAGGCCCGTGCCGGACAAGAGCGCGGCCAAAGCGTCGTCGAATCGATACTCGCCCTTCAGGCCTTCGACCTCGATCCCTTCGCCCGTCTCCCCGCCAAGCATGATGTTTACGCCCGCGATCTCGGCCAGGGTAATCAATGCGGACCCGACGTCCTGGGGCGTGACGTCGAGCGTCAGCACGTCGTCGGACTCCGCCCACGCGGCGATCGCCGTGCACAGGAACATGGCTGACGCCGCCGCCCGGCGCATCCCCGAACGCACCAATTGCAGATTGCTGTTCATGTTTGCACCCTTCACCAGGTCTTGTTGCTCTAGTTGCCTTGCGAATCCGAGATGACGATCCGGTCGTAGTGGCGCGTGACTTTGATCGGCAGCAGTTCCTCCAGGCCGTTCAGCGCGGCACCGATCTCGTCGATTCCCACCGTCGCGTACACGGTCAATTCCATGACCGACGCATCCTCGATCAGGATTTTCTTGCGCGAATAGCGATTCAGTTCCCGGACCACCGTGTACAGGGGCTGCGCGCGGAAGCTGAGCGTTCCGCTGCGCCACGCCCGGTAGCGCTCGATTGACTCGGGCCGAGTCGCGGTTAGCCGGTCGCTGGCCAGTTCGTACTCCGCTACCCAGCCTTCCTCCACGCGGCCCTCCACGAGGCGCTGTTCGGGCGAGGCAATTACCCCCGCTCGGCCATCGGCCCAGACCCGCGGTTGGGACGAAGCCAATTCATCCCCCGCCTCGTGAAACGCGATGGCGCCCTCGAAAACCGCAACCTCGTAGCGCTCCGGGGTCTTGCGTACGTTGAAGACCGTCCCGAGGGCCGTGACGGACCGTGCGCCCAGGTCGACCGAGAAGGGACGCTCGGAATCTTCCGCGACGTCGAAATGGGCCTCGCCCCGCTCGAGCCGGACAGCACGAATGCGGTCGTTGTAGTCCACCGCCAACTGACTGGCGGTGTTCATCGCGATCTGGCTGCCGTCGTCCAGCCGGATGGTGCGCTGCTCGCCGATTCCGGTGGCGTAGACTTCGGGGTGGCTACCGACCGGACCGCTCCAAGGGGTGAAGTAAGCCAGGCCGGCGCCGATTGCCACCAGTATCCCGGCAGCCATACCCAGCGCAGCGCTACGCTGGGATCTGCGCCTCTGGATCAGTCGCCGGATGTCGGGGACGACCTCCTGAACTGCGGGGTCGTCGGCCAGTCCCTCCATCGCGGCGAGAATCTCAAGCGAACCGTGGAGATCGTCCCCGTACTTCGGATCATTTCGAACGCGCCTGCGGATCGCGGCGGCTTCGGCTGTCGAGAGCCCGTCGGACCAAAGGCGAAGCAACGCATGCTCCACCTCGCCGTTCATCAGGTCCTGCAGGTTGCTCACGACCGTTCTCCTTCCGCCTCAATCTTCCGCCGCGCATTGCGAAGCTTGCGCAAGGCTCGCCGCATGTAGTTCTCGGCTTGTGTTTTGGTTACTCCTAGGTGCAGGGCTATGTCCTCGTAGGTCATGTTGTGAAAACGCTGCAGGACCAGTACCGCCCGCCAATGCGGGGGCAGATCCAGAATGACGGCCCGAATGGCTTCCAACTCCAGCTGCACCGCGAGGATTCGTTCCGGAGAGCGGTCTTCGATCTGCTCGCTGCCGACATCCCGCTGCGCTTGGGCGTGGGCGTTTCGCACGCGTTCCTTGCGCTGCTTGTCCACCATCAGGTTGTTGGCCATGGTCAAGAGAAAGGAGCGATTGCTGCCCGTGCCGGCGGCCATCTTCTCTTCGAGCCGTTGCACGGCCATTAGCCGCATGAACAGTTCCTGTACTAGATCCTCGATCTCGTCCCGGCGCGCCGACCTTCCCAGCAGGAAAGTGCGCAAGGCCCGGGCGTGGTGGTCGAACAGCTCATTGACCAACTGCCTACGCCCGGGCTTCTCGCGCAATGCCAGTTCCACAACGTTGCTGTTCGCGGGTTTGGTCACGCCTTGGGCCGGAGCTGTTTAGGTCTACTCATGAAAATTAACGTCCCAGCACATCAAAACGGTCACTTGATTCTCCAAGGCGGTCCCGCGGCCAGCCGGCCGGCCGCGCCCGAGGACGAGCCCTCGCCCGTTCGTCCAAGTACGGCATCGTTTCGAATCGGCGCGGGCGAGAACAAGGGTCGCCCTAGGGCATGTCGGTCTGCGGCGGAGCCTTGCTAATAGCTCGTCGCGCGTTTGCGTTCCGACGCCAACGTTAGGCGCCGATCGTTGCAATACCCGTTTTGACTCGGTCGGAACGGTCCGGTTCGGGTAGCCGAGGACGGACGACGAAATCCGTACAAAGCGACCGTCGAATGGCGCTACGCCGCCACGTCGAAGATCTTGCCCGGGTTGAGTATCCCGTTCGGATCCAGCGCCTGTTTGAGTGTTCGCATGAGTGCGATTTCCTCGTCGTTTCGGGAAAGCGCGAGGTATTTCTTCTTGTCGAGCCCGACGCCGTGCTCCGCGGACACCGAGCCGCCGATGGACGCCAAGGGGCTGTAGACAGCCTGCTTCACACCGTCATGGGCGTCCTCGTCAACGCCCGCCGAGATGCCGAAGTGAATGTTGCCGTCGCCGATGTGACCGAAGACGAAGTTCGTGTAGTCGCCGAAGGTCGCCTCCAGTCCCTTGTCGACTTCGGCTACGTACGCCTCCATGTCGGAGATTCGGAGGCTCACGTCGAAGATGAACATCGGCGTGTACTGGTGCACCTGCTCGACGTCGTCGCGGATCGCCCACAGTTCTTGGCGCTGTGCTTCGCTCGTGGCGATCACGGCATCCGCGATAAGGCCGGACTCGTGGGCCTCGGCGAAGACCTGTTCGATGCGTGCGTGGTCGGCCTGGGGATCGCCACCCATCGCCTCGATCAGCACGTAGAACGGGTAGTCCTGGGACAGCGGCGCTTGCTGGGTCGCCGGTGGCGTGGTCACCAGCCGGTAGAAGTTGTTCCACAACACCTCGAACGCCGACAGCGTACCCCCGAGCCCCGCGTCCATGGCCTTGAGCAACGCGGTGACCCGGTCGAAGTCGGCAACCGCGACCAGCATGGTCTCTTGGCTCCTCGGTTTCTCGCGCAGGCGCAGCACGGCTCGGGTGACGATGCCGAGGCTGCCTTCGGTACCGATGAAGAGCTGCTTCAAGTCGTAGCCCGCGTTGTTCTTGATCATGTGGTTCATGGACGACACCACCGTGCCGTCCGCCAACACGGCTTCGACGCCGAGCACCATGTCCCGGGTCATGCCGTAGCGGATCACCCGGTTGCCGCCGGCGTTGGTCGCGATGTTGCCGCCGAGGGTGCAGCTGCCACGACCTCCGATGTCCAGGGGATACATGAGGCCGTGCTCCTCCGCAGCATCGTGAACGGCCTGGAGGACCACGCCTGCCTGCACGGTCATGGTGCGCTCAAGGGGATTCACTTCCTCGATGGCGTTCATCCGCTCCAGCGAGAGCACGATCTCGCGGTCGTCGGTGATGTGGCCCTCGACCAGCCCGGTGAGCCCGCCCTGGGCCACCACCGGCTGTCCGGCGGCGTTGCAGATGGCGAGGATGCGGCTGACCTCGTCCGTGGTGCGGGGCCGTAGGATCGCCCTGGCCTCGATGCCCGTGCTGCGCCAGATTCCACTCGCCCGCGACGAGACATCCAGTCCAGTGAGCATGCCGCCATCGCCGACGACATCGGCAAGTGTTGCGAGAAGATCATCCATGTTCGAGTGCAACCTGCGTCTAGACATCAGCATCATTCGAGGACCATAGACTAACACCGAGCAGTGCCGCCGCTTCTCGAAGTACAGCGTTCGACGCCGAATCAAGGCACAATTTGCTCACCGGACTTCTGAAGCTCGCGACTGAACTCCCCGGATCCACGATGACCCAAGCAAGGGACCTTGAGGACAGGCTCCACGATGTCGACGATCCGAGAAAGCGACGCCTGATCGCATTGGGACTGTTGACCAAAACGCTCGCGCCCCAAGGTATCGAGCCCATCCTTGTCGGTGGCGGCGCATTGGAGTTCTACACCGCCGGCGGGTACGCCACCAGCGATATCGACCTTGCCATGCCTTCGGGCGAATCGGTCGATGCCGCTTTCGCCGAGTTGGGGTTCCGGAAAGAAGGCCGGTATTGGATGCGAGCCGATCTCGACCTGCTGTTCGAGGCACCGGCCCCGGCCGGCCTCCCCGGCGAGGACGCGCCGAGAACCGAGATCGACGTAGACGGTCTGCGCGTCGTCGTGATCGGTATCGAAGACTTGTTGCTGGACAGGCTGCGCGCCTGGGTTCATTGGCACAGCGGCGAGGACGAACGCTGGGCTCGCCGGCTCGCTCTGCTTTACGCGGACCGGATCGACTGGCAATACCTCCGTGAACGGAGCAAAGGCGTGGCCGAAGAGGCCGACGCCCTCGCGCAGCTCGCCGAGGAGGCCGACCGTTGATCGACTACGAGGAATTCCAAGCCGAAGTGCGGCGGCGCAAGCAGGAGCGGTGGGCCAGGATCCTCGAATCGGAACGGCCCGGGCGTCCAGCCGGGAGACGTCCGCGCGACCCCGAAAAGGAACGCCTGCTGACGAGGCTCGACCGCGCCCGGCTGGAACGCGAGAATCCCCAGCTGCTCCGACCAACGTCGTGACCTCGACGCGCTTCGACAAGGCCTACTACGACCGCTACTACAGGAATCCCGGCACGCGGGTGTGCAGTCCGCAGGAAGTGCAGCGCCAAGGCGACTTCGTCGCGGCCTATCTCCGCCACCTTGAGGTTCCCGTACGGAGCATGGTCGACGTCGGTTGCGGCCTGGGGCGGTTGCTGTCCACGCTCGCTGAAGCCTTCCCGAAAGCGCGTACGCTAGGGGTCGAGTCCAGCGCGTATCTCTGCGCCGAACTCGGCTGGGAATCGGGATCGCTCCCGGACTATCCCACGCATCGGCAGTACGACCTCGTCGTCTGCTACGACGTACTCTCCTACCTCGAGGACGATGCCGCGGCGGCGGCGATCAAGACCCTCGGCGGACTCGCGCGACGGGCCCTCTACTTCGGGGCACTGACCGTGGAGGACCGAGAGCTCTGCGACCCCGTGCGCACCGACACCGATGTCTACCTGCGCTCGAACCGCTGGTACCGGCGCCGACTCGGCCGCCATTTCGAAGCCGTGGGCGGCGGCCTGTGGCTGAGGAAGCCGGTGCAGGCGTTCATTTGGACGCTGGACCGGCGCACGTAGCCGCTGCTCCGAGCGACGCGCGGACCGACGGGCCGGCTACGAATCCACGATCAATCGCAGCGGGGTGCCCGGTTCCACCTTGCGCAGGTAGTGCCGGGCATCGCCACCGGGTTCGTCGACCACCAGTTCGAGCCAACCGGCGCGGATGGACTCCAAGGCGACGGGTTCCCCCGTCAAGCGAACGGCCGGGGGCGGGGGGACACGCGGGCCCGTGCCGCTGGTGATGATGATCCGGCCCGGGGCGGTCCATTGCTTGTGCATTCTCCCCTGGACCCGAAGTATGCGATCCCGGATGGGCTGGCCGGCGGCGTCCACGACTTCAACGACAAGACGGGCGGGCGGGCGGGAACCCAGGCCCTCGACCCGAGTGGTCGCGCCAGCGGCAAGCTCGACTTCCATACCTCCCCAACCGGGGTCGACCGCCAAATGGTGGAACAGGTGATAGTCCCCGACGGGCACTCCCGACACGGCGAACGTGTGAGGTTTGCGGCCACTCCGGGGCCGCGCGAGGTTGCTCATGACGTTCCACCGCTGCCTCGTGCCAGGCCTCGCCAACAGCATAATCCTGGGGCCGTCTATCCAGTGGTATGCGATCAGCCGATCATCCAGATTGGGTTCGTATGCCATCGTTCCCTCGAGGGAGGCATCAAGAGGCGGCAGACGAAGCTCCCGCACCTCGCCCGGGGCAAGATCCACTTCCATGAACAAGGAACCGTTCGCGCCCGACACGCCTGCATGTAGATGCCACCGACCCGTGCCCGGAAACCGCAAAACGCGGGTACCCGGGCCGATTGATTCCACCTGCGCAGGCTCTTCCCCGCCACTGATATCCCGCCATTCCCTCAGGAACTGCGAAATACCCGCGACTTCGTGTGGAAGCAGACGTCGGGTGGCGCCCGCGAACCACCCCCACGGATTCCGGTGTTCCGGGAGCCGGAGGATGACTCGTGGACGGCTGTCGCGCGAGATGTCGACAACCATCGATGACTCGCCCACCGTGAAGGTGGTACCGCGCACAATGTCGCCCGCGTCGTCCACTACCGTCGCATCGTAGGTTCCGGAGGACAGGCGAACGGCAATGGGCTCATCGCCGCCGGTAGCGCGCACCGCCGCCACCAACGCACCATGCCCCGCCGGTCTCAAGCGCACGTACTCCCCGGCTCGAACCCCCTGCAATCGAACGTCGGTATCGCGCGCCACGAGTACAACACGCGAATCGCCCCCCGGAACGAGCCGAACCCGTGCCGGCTCGTATCCGTCCGCATACACGTAGGCCACGTACAGGCCGGCGGGGTCCGCGGCAAGGCTGAAGCGACCTTGGGCATCGGTATTGGTACGGTTGAGCTGAAGAGGAGCGGATGGATCCTCACGACGAAGGCGCAACATCATCGGTGCGGCGGCATCGACGACTTCCACCTTGGCACCGGCCACAGGCCCGTCCTTGCCGACCACGACGAAGCCGTGGGGCTCGTCATTGCGGAAGTCCAGCAACATCGAGGAACTCTGCGGCGGGTAGACCAGCAGGCGGTCAATGCGGCCGGGGACACTCGCACGGACAAGAGTCTGCTCGTCCGATGTCGCCACCACTCGACGCAGCAGATCCGCCCGGATGGGTCGCCACTCGTTGCGGTCAAACCAGCTGTAGGCGATCCGGTCGCCGCGCTCACCCCGGACGACGAGGCGCAGTTGTCTCCGCGTCGCGAACCTGGCTTCGAAGGGCCTGGTGAAGTCGACGAGCTGTTGTGGCTGCAGGGCGACCGAATCCGGCAGCGGCAGGGCGTCCGAGTCGATGCCTTCGAAATACGGTCTCGAAGCGATGGACAGCTCGCCCGACGGCGTTGCAACGGTCAGCGTATCGACCATGTGCCGACTCGAGAACTCGAACCGTCCGTCGTCGTCCGTGTACACGTCGCTCAATCCGTAGCCCTCCACCGGCAAACCGGTCAACGGTCGACCACCCGTCGTCAGCAGGCGCCCGGCAATATCGACACGCGGTGCCTCTACCTTGGGTGGAACTCCGACGGGCCAAACCGACTCCTCCACCTCGGCGAGTCGACCGCCCACACCTTCGGCAGGGAGCGTCACGAGCAGGTGCCGGTGGGGTCGTTCCGGGTCCACCGTGAACGGCAACTCGTAGTCGACCAAGCCGCGCCGTTCGTCCGACCACCAACTGATGCCGATGACGAGATCGGGTTCGTCGTCGAAGTCCTCCAGACGGAAGACGGCCGCACGTCGGTCCTCGTCGAACGCGGACCCGTCGTAGTAGGTGCCTCCCCGGGTGCGTGGGGAGTTCAACGTTACCTCCGTGTCGTCCGACCGCGGTTGGACTCCGCCATCGGCGTCCCGCTGGAGCACGACTCCCGTCACGCGAAAGTTGCGCTCGAGGCGGACGACACCCAGGTCGACGACGCCATTGGAAACCCCCGCGGTGTATTCCCGGTGCCCTCGGAGATCGTCCGTCCCGCGAACGAAGACCGACAGCCTGTGACGGGTCGAGATTCCGTGCAGTTCCGCGCGGCCGTCGGCGTCGGTCGCGGCGGTCGCCAAGGCACTGCCGCGCCCGGACACCGAAACGGTCGTTTCCACGGGTGTGCCTTCGTGATCCACGACGCGCACGACCAACCCGCCGTGGTGGGTACCCGCGCGGTCGAGGGCCGTGCGCTGTTCCAGCCGATCGGTGCCGTGTACGGCGACACCCAGGGCAACCGCGCCGGCGATTGCGCTCCATCGGGTAGCCATGGTCACCTTCACGCCGCCGCGCCGACCTGCAGGTCCACGAACCGCCGGTAGGCACCGTCCGGCTTCGCCATCAACTCGTCGTGGCTTCCCATCTCGATGACTCGGCCGTCATCCAAAAAGCAGATGCGGTCCGAAGCGCGGATGGTGCTCAGGCGATGCGCGATGACGATCAGCAGGCGCCGGGACCGTTCGGCCTTGAGGGCCTCCACCAGCGCGTTCTCGGTCTCCGGGTCGAGGGCGGCTGTGGGTTCGTCGAGGACGAGGACCGGCGTCGAGCGCACCAGGCCGCGGGCGATGGCGAGGCGTTGTTTCTGACCGACGGAGAGGCGCGATCCGGCGCGGCCCAAACGGGTCTGGAAACCGTCCGGCAGTGCTTCGATGAAGTCCAGCGCGCCAGCCGTTCGCGCAGCGGCGACGACCTCGTCGTCGGTGGCATCCGGGTTCCCCATGCGGATGTTGGCGGCCGCCGTGTCGTCGAACACGAACGTCTCCTGGAAGACGAAAGCGACCTGTTTGCGCAAGTCGTCCACGCGGATGTCCCGGGCGTCCACGCCGTCGTAGAGGATAGCGCCGTCGGCGGGCTGGACGAAACCGGCGACGAGGTAGGCCAGGGTGCTCTTGCCGGCGCCGGTGGCACCGACCAAGGCGACAATTTCCCCAACGCGGCCTTCGAAGCTCGCATCGCGCACCGCCTCGGTGCCATCCGGGTAGCGGTAGGTCGCGCGGTCGACGCGAACCTGCCCGACGGGGCTCGCGACCGCCCGGTCGCCTTGGCGGTCCGCATCCACCGCGGAGTCCGCCACTTCGTACACCCGCCGCATACCGACGACGTTGTTCTGCAGGTTGAACCACATCGCGCCCAGGCCGCTGACGTTGCCCACCAGCTGCACGAAGTACGCGTAGACCACGCTGAAGTCGCCCGCCGACATGCGGCCCTCGACGACGGCGGCGCAGATGTCGAAGAACACGTAGAAGACGAGCCCCGCGCCGACGGTGGCCTGGATGGCGAGAAGCAGGATGTACATCAGGGCGTAGCCGCGGTAGCGCCTGAAGGACTGGTCGCTGTCGCCCGCGAAGTCGTCGCGCTGGCGTCCCGCCGCGCCGAGGCTCTGCACCGCGACGACGTTGCTCATGCCCTCCTCCACCGTGCCGGTGGTGGTCGCTCCGGCCAAGCGGCTGGCCAGCGACCGGCGACGGGTCATGCCGGTCATCAACAGCGTCGAGAACAGCACCATGGGTGCCGCGAGGCAAGCGACGACCACCACCGAGGGCACGGCGCTGAAGCTGTGTGACGTGGTCCAGATGACCGTGGCGATGACGAACAGGTTGGCGATGGGCAGCACCAGGATGTCGTAGCAGACCCGCGAGATCGCCGGCGTGTCGTACATGGTCCGATAGACCGCGTCGCCGACGCTGGCATCCGCGAAGCGCACCAGCGGCCAAGACATGACCCTGCCGAACACGAGTGTCCTCAAGGCGTGGTTGATTCGATGGGTGATGCGAAGCTGGTAGCGGAACTCGTACAGGCCGAGGAGTCCGCCGACGCGGCTGCTCGACTCGTTGGCCTGATTCTCGCTCTGGGTCGCCGTGTCGAGGCCTTCGGCGAGGCCGCCGCTGGCGCTGTCCCGGGCGACCCCGCCACCGAAGCCACCGATCAGCACGATGCCGACCACGCACACGCCAACCACCGCCCAGACGATCTCCAACGGCGTCAACCCGTCGAGGAGATCGACGAACCAGACCACGTAGATCGGGTACGGAGTCGGCGACGAGCCCACCGGCAGACCCTCGACCACATGATCGATGAGGATCTTGATGGGCCAAGGCAGGAACAGCACGATGCTCAAGCCCACGAGCGTCAGGGCCAACTTGACGGCGATCTGGCGACGGAAGGGCCACACGAAGCGCAGCGAACGGCCAAGCAGGGCAAGGGTCTCCGCGCTGGTGATGCGCAACGTCTCGGTCCCGCCGACGCTCACGGGTCACCCTCCAGCGCGCGGGTGGCATCCGTCTCGGCGGTGACGAACCGGGCATAGGATCCGCCGGCGGCGATCAACTCGTCGTGGTGACCGTACGCCTGGATCCGGCCGTCCCGCAGGTACGCCACTGCCGTCGCCTGGCGCACGGTGGACAGCCGGTGAGTGATGAGGAAAACGCAGCGGTCACGGCCCCAGCTCTTCAGATTGTCGAGCACCTTGAGTTCGGTCTCGGCATCCAGGGCGGCGGTGGGTTCGTCGAGGATCAGGATCGGCGCGTCCTTGATCACCGCCCGAGCGATGACGATGCGCTGCCGTTGGCCGCTCGATAACTTGGTGGCGCGCTCCCCCAGGGGCGTGTCGTAGCCTTGCGGCAGGGCGTTGATGAAATCGTCCGCAGAGGCCACCTGCGCCGCGGCGACGGCGTCGGCCCGGGACGCACCCGGCACGGCGTAGCGGATGTTCTCCAGCACCGTGTCGGAGAACAGGACGTTCTCCTGGGTCGCCAGGGCGATGCTGGCACGCAGGGAGTCGACGGTCACCGAGCGAAGGTCGGTGCCGTCGATCTCGATGCGTCCGGCATCCGGATCGGCCAGGCGCAGCAGCAACGACATCAGGGTCGTCTTGCCGCTTCCGGTGGGCCCGACCACCGCCGTGACGGTCCCCCGCCGGGCAACGAGGTCGATCTCCGCGAGCACCGGCCGACCCGGCACGTAGCCGAAGCCGACGTTGCGGAATCGGACCTCCCGGCGAAAGTCCGGCACTGGCCGGGCATCGGGCGCGTCCTGGATGTCCGGTTCGAGATCGAGGATCTGAAATACCCGGCCAAGGCCGACCGCCATGTCCTGGGCGCGCCCCCAGATGGAGATCAAGGCGTTGATCGAGCCCAGGCCGTCGGCGATGCGACCCTGGGCGGCGGTAAACGAGCCGAGGTTCCACACCGCGAAACCGAAGCCGAGCAGCAGGTTCCGGGCGAAGGTTTCCGCCCCGGTGTTGGCGTACATGGCGGCAGTGGATTGGGTGGCGAGGACCGTCGCGCCGATGATCACGAACGCCAGGATGCCGAGCACGGTGAGCAGCGTACGGGCGCGGAACGCCGCGTCGAAGGCAGTTAGCGAATGCTCACGGAAGGACCGCTCCCGCGCCGCCTCGCCATGCGTCGCCTTGACGATGCGCACGCCGAGCACGCTCTCCTGGATCCACGAGGTGAGTCGGCTGTTGGTCTCCCGTGCGTGACGGAACGCGATCCTCAAGCGCGACGAGAACTTGAGCCCCAGGTAGAGAATCGGAAACACGGTCGCCGCCAACATCAGTGCCAGCCATAGGTCGAACGCCGCGATCACCGCAACGCCGAACAACAAGCGTCCGAGGAACATCAGCGGCTCGAGGAAGATCGCCCGGATGATGGACGTCACCATGGCGCTGTCCTGGTAGACCCGGTAGATGGCGTCGCCCGTGCGGGCGGAGGCGTGAAAGGCCAGCGACTGCGCCTGCAGCCGGTCGATCAGGGTCACCCGCATGCGCTGGTTGATGCCCTGGAAGATCCAGATGCCGTAGTAGAGGAGGATGAGAGCGCCGCCTACGGCCACCAGCAACAGCGGGATCGTGCTGAGGATGACCGGCCAGCAGAGCGACAGCCGGGCTTCGTTCGACAGGGTTTCGACGTTCACGTAGACCGCGGGATCCAGGCCGTAGATGGCGACGTGGAGTCCGCCCAACGGTCTGCCGGCGACGATCCCGCCGTTCATCAGGCCGGTGATGATGAACACCAGGACGGCGCTGAAGACGGCGATGACCACAGACACCGCGACGAAGATCACGAGATGCTTGACCGCTGGCCGGATGAAGGGCCAGGTGCGGACAAAGATGTGGACGACCCGGCGAAAATTCAGGTCGTCGGCGACCGTCGGCCGCTCGACCGTGTCGGTGAACTCGGTCATCCGGGGTGCGACAACCGTCAGTCGTCGACCACGAGGGTGAGCTTCGTTCCGGGTTCCGCCTTGCGAAGATAGTGCCTCGCCGATCCGGCGGGATCATCCAGCACCAGTTCGACCCATCCTGAACGAATGGACTCGAAGGAGACTGGTTCGCCGCGCAGACGTGCGGCTGGAGGGATGGGGATCGGATCGGTCGCGTACACACCGGTGGTGGGAATCTCCGTATACGCCGCCCATGCCTCGTGCATGCGGTCGCGTATGCGCAGGATCCGGTCGACCACGGGGCGCCCTTCGCGATCGACCACTTCCACGGTCCACTCGCCGCCCTCCTCGCTGCCGAGCTCGGCGACCACTGCGGCTCTCCCCCTGCGGAGAGATACGGGGACGCCTGCCCACGCCGGACGTTCGCCCAAGTGATGGACGAGGTGGTAGTCCCCTGCGGGCAGTCCATCCAGAACAAAACGGGCACGGTCCGGGCCTTCCCGGGCGAGGCGTTCTGGAAGATAGTTCACGATGTTCCAACCGGCGTCGCTACCGTCGGCCGCGATCAGCATCATCCGCGGACCGGCGACGCCGTGATGGTTGAAATCCAGATCGCCCTCGTAGCCCATCGACCCTTCAAGTGCGGCATCCAAAGGGGGTAGTTCGAGTTCCGGCGTCTCGCCGGCCTCGAGGTCGACCTCGACAAAGAACAGATGGTCGATTGAGCGCCGCTCGGCTGCCACGTACACCAGCCAGCGGCCACTCCCCGCAAACCGCAGCCGCCGCGAGGTCTCCCCGCGACCATCCTCGAGGACATCCACCTCAACAGGCCGCTCGCGCGCACTGGCCGAACCGCGTGAAGTGATGGCCATCGCGCCCATCGGACGACCGTAGGGCGTCCGCCGGCTCGCCCAGACCGACCAGCGGTCCCGTGGCCGTTCCACGGCAGCCTTCTCCTCGTCCGAAAGGTAGCGTTCGGACACGAACGGCAGTTCGGGAAGGCGCAGAACGAGTTCCGGTCGCCGATCCTCCGCCAGGTCTACACGCATCGGTTCGGCAGCCACGTCGAACACCAGCCCACGATCGATAGCGAAGTCAGCGTTCTCCACACTCGCATCGTAGGTTCCCGGAGCAAGCGAGACGATGACGTCGGACTCCTCGTCGACGCGGTGCAAGGCGACCAGCGAGTCACGCCCCGCCCCCTTGACCCGCAGGAGTTCGCCCGTGCGCAGACCGGTGAACTCGACCCTTGTGCTGCGGGGTTCGACTTCCGCTCGCGTTTCGGTGGCGGCGCGCAAGCGCACCCGAACCGGCTCGAACCCGACCGCGTAGACGTACGCGACATAAATCGCTTGCGGATCACCCAGCCGTTCAACCCGACCCCGCGCGTCCGTGGACGCGCTGTCGAGCAAGACTGCCGACCGCCGATCATTGATGGCGATATGCTCCCGATACGCCGTAGCCGCCTCGACAATGTCGACCGTCGCGCCCGCGACCGGTCCACGCGGGCCAACCACCAGAAGACCGTGGGGTTCGTCGGCGGTGAAGTCGAAGCGCAGGTCCGCATCCGGCGGCGGATACGCCACCAGACGAGGCAGATGTCCCGGCTTTTCAGCACGGATCAACGTCTGCAACTGCCGTCCGACGACGAGTTCGAGCACCGCGCGACCTACCCCTTGCCACCGATCTTCGACTAGCCAACCGTACGAGAGATCCTTGGGGCTCGCGCCGACACCGGACACCTTCAGCCGTTTCGCGAACGGGGCCTCGACCTCGAACGGTTCAGTGAAGTCGCCGACGACGACCCGCTGTGTGTTCTCCGACAGCCACTCGTCGTCGTCCGCTTCGCTTACGAGATGCAGACGACCGGATGGCAACCAAGCGTTGAGGCCGCTCGGAGGTCTACTGTCTTCGAGAATGAAGCGACCGTCGGCATCCGTGACGGTCGAGAGGCCACGTCGAATGCTGACTTCCAAGCCGCGAAGCGGCTTCCGGTTCGGCCCGACCAGCCGTCCTTCGATACGATAGGTGGGCTCAACGCGTTCGGGCCGCTCGGGGGGCGAGTCCCGCTTCTCCGCGCGAAGTGCCATGCCACCGTCCGGTCGAGGTTCGATCAGCAGATCGATATGCATGGGCTGAGTGTCCGAATCGAACGTGAACGGTCCGCGGTAGTCGTACGCCCCCGCCCAGAACGCGAATTCGTTGAAGCCGATGTCCATGGGCACGACATCGAAGTTCTCAAGCCGAAACCGACCGTCCTCGATGCGCGAGCTCGCGAGTTCCGTATCGTCCGAGCGCGCAATCAGCGTCACCCGGCCGTCGTTGACCCTTTCCCGGGTAGGACCCTCGCCGTACTTCCAGAGAACGCCGGTGACGACGTAGTTCCGCTTCAGCCGCACCACGCCAAGATCCGAGGACGCATTGGACACGGCCTGAACAGCCCGATAGACCGAGCGCAGGTGATCGGGAGGATCCACGAATATGCTCAAACGGTGAGCACTCGAGATGCCCTCGAACAGGGCTTGCCCACCCGTGTCCGTCCTGGTGGTCGCGAGCATGCGGGTCGAACCGCCCCATCCCGGCGTCGTCCGGTGGATGGACACCTCGGCGTCCACGGCGCGTCCCTCGTGGTCGACCACGTGCATGACGAGGCTGGCTTGGTGCGCCCCGTCCCGGTCGACGGCCATGCGCTGCTCGACCCGGTCCGTACCGAGGAGGACCGGACCCGTGACGCAGCTCGCTAACAGCAGCGTGGCCTTCCAACCCACGCTCCGCGGGAAGGTGAGTCGGGAGCGTGGACGGGTGATGTGCTCCGCCTCTGGGCTAGCGCCGCCAAGACGCCTCGCGGGCTCGGCGTCCGGCCCCAACCCCCACCGACCCATCACCCTGTCGGACTTCGCCGGATGCACCGAAGTCCGACAGGCTGCTAGGGCTGCGACAGCCCCAGGCGCTGGTACTGCTCGACCGGTGCCTGGTGCTCCGCGAGGGCCTCCTCAAGCGCCGCCGTCATTCGGGCTTCTACCGCAGCGTCCTCGACGGGACTGGTCTGGCCCGGATCGGTGGCGAGATCGAAGAGCTGGGTTTTGAACACCTCCGCGAAACGCCCCATGCCCCGCGACGGGATACGCATTACCGGACATCCCTTGGTAAAGCCCAAGGGTTCGTTCCACTGCATGTCGGCCAGCTCCTGCGGCGAGAACGGGCTTCTCATGTGCGTGGGCATCAGGGTGTACTGGTTGAGCGGCTGGTTGTCGTCCGCCGGGCCGCGCATGTAGACGTGGCGGCCGTCGGTGATGTTCACGTGGGCGCCGAACATGCCGTAGATGGCGACGTCGCGCGCCTTGGTGTCGTCTTCGACGGTCGCGCGCAGCGGCTTGCCGTCCATGTCGGGTGGCACGGTCATGCCGAAATAGTCGAGCAGGGTTGGGCCGACGTCGATGGTGGTGGTGAGGCTGCGGCGCCGGACGCCCTTGACCCCGGTGCGCGGATCCCAGCAGAAGAACGGGATGTGCGCGGTCTCGTTGTACCAGGGCATGCGCGCCTTGCCCCACCAGTCGTGCTCGCCGAGCAGGAAGCCGTGGTCGGTGACGACAAGCAGCATGGTGTCACGCCACATGTCGTGCTCATCCATGAAGTCGATGACACGGCCCAGGTAGTGGTCGCATTGGGTGAGCAGCGCGGCGTACTGGTAGCGAAGATATTCGACCGCGTCGGGATCCTCGCTGACCCGCTCGTACATGGGCCAGTCGAAATGCGGCCCGTCCCATTCGTAGTTGTAGCGGTCCTTCCACTGTTTCAGGGTGAAGAAGGGCTCGTGGGGATCGAAGGTCTCGATCTGCAGGTACCAATTGTCCTGGTCGCGGTTGGTCTCTAGGAACTCAAGGCCCTCGGCGAAGGTCCGCGCCTGTGGTGTCAGGTGTTCCTGGTCCATGTACTTCCGGTTGATCCAGTCCTGACGCACGATCCGGCCGTGGTGCTCCGGGATCTCGGGGTCGGCGACCTCGCCCTTCCAGGCATCGCCCTCCTGGCCACGCACGTTGACCCAGCTCGAATAGCGGTGGTGATAGGTGGCGCCGCCGTCCTCCCAGTAGTGATAGTGGTCGGAGACGAGGTGGGTGTAGACACCGTTCTCCTTCAAGATCGTGAAGGTGGAGTCGTCGAACGGCTCGAACGGCCCCCAGGAGCGGTGCAGGAAGTTGTGCCGGCCGGTGTGCAGCTCGCGCCGGGCCGGCATGCACGGCATGGAACCCACGTAGTGGTTGTCGAAAGTGACCGCCCGTTCGCCGAGACGCACGAAGTTGGGCGCCAGGGTCCAGTCGCAACCGTAGTTCGGCAGCATGTGCCGGTTGAGCGAGTCGTACATGACCATGACGGCCTTCATGGCGGTCTCCTGCTTATCGCGTGGGGTCAGGTCTCGCTCGTGGTCTCGGTCTCCTCCTCGGACACCCTAGGGACGTTCAACTCGGCAAGCTTCGCCGCGATGTCCTCGGCGGCGGTGGCTACATTGACCTTCCGGTCGATGGCGAGGATCGTGCCGTCGGCGCCGATGTAGAAGTTGTGCCGGTTGGGCACGCCCCAGCCTTCATTCCATACGCCGTAGGCCTTGGCGACCTCCGTGGTGGGATCCGACAGCATGGGGAACTCCGCGTGGTGTTTGGCCGCAAACCCCTTGTTGTCCTCGATGGGATCGCAGCTGACCATGAAGTAGTCGACGTCGAACGCCTCGATCAGGTGGCCATTCTCGACCAGAGACTGGCACTCGACCGTGCAACCCCGCGTGTACGCCTTCGGGAACCAGGCCAGCACCACGGGCTTGTCGCCGAGTTGGTAGGTGCCCCCGTGGGTGGATTCGAGGTTGAATTCAGGGGCCTTGTCGCCGACCTTGAGTTCCTCGGCGTTTGCGCCAAGGGCCAGGCCCAACAGGATGCCCAGCAGGGCGAATCGACTGTGTCTCATGGTGGTCCTCCGTGGTTGGAGGCGGGATGGTACCACCTGACGCGAGACCCACGCGCCAGCTTAGCGAATCAAGCAACGAGATGAACGTTGACTTAATTTATATGTGTGTATAACTTTATATCGATGAATTGAGAAGTGTGAAGTGCCCATGGCGCAACGCGTGAACCCCTTTCGTCCTGGTGCAGGGCATCAACCTCCCTACCTAGCCGGTCGTGCAGAGGACCAACGCCGGTTCCGTAGCCTGCTGGAACAGGACACGATTCTCCAAAACCTCGTGCTCACCGGTCTCAGGGGCGTCGGCAAGACGGTACTCCTCGAGTCGTTGAAGCCGATTGCCGCCGAGAACGGCTGGGTCTGGGCAGGCGCCGATCTGACCGAATCGGCCAGTCTCGCCGACGACCATCTGGCGACAAGGCTATGTACCGACCTCGCACCTCTGACTTCGTCAGTCACCGCCTTGCGACGAGCGCGCACCGGCTTTGCGGTCGAGGAGGAGGTGACGCGGCCCCTCGACTATCGCGCGCTCGAGGGCATCTATGCGGGCACTCCCGGACTCTCGGTCGACAAGCTCAAGGAGGTCATCGGCACGGCGTGGCGGGCGCTTTCAGCTGACACACGCGTGCGCGGTATCGTCTTCGCCTACGACGAGGCGCAGAATCTGGACGACCGATCCGGCACCGACCAATTCCCATTGTCGCTGTTGCTTGACACGTTCCAGTCGCTTCAACGCCAGGGATCACGCGTGCTGCTGGTCTTGTCCGGATTGCCGACACTCGTCAACAAGCTCGCGTCGGCGCGTACGTATACCGAACGGATGTTCCAGATCGTCGAACTGAGCCGCCTTTCCGAGAGGGCGAGCCGCGCAGCCATCCTTCGCCCGATCGCGGACGCCGATAGTATCTTCCTGAACGAGGAGTCCGTCGACACGGTGGTTCGTCTAGCGGGCGGGTATCCCTACTTCATCCAGTTCATTTGCCGCGAGATCTACGACGTGTTCATCCAACGTCTCGACCGAGGCGAGTCAGCCGTGGTCCCGGTGGAGGAGATCACGCGCAAGTTGGACGCGGATTTCTTCGCCGGACGGTGGGCACGAGCCACGGATCGGCAACGGGATCTGATGACGGTCGCGAGCCTTGTGGTCCGCGACGGGGAGTTCACCATTGGGGATCTAGTCGAGAAATCCACTGAAGCGCTGGACAAGCCTTTCAACGGCAGCCACGCGAACCAAATGCTGAACACCCTTTGCGAGCGAGGCTTGACCTACAAGAATCGACGCGGCCGCTACGCGTTCGCGTTGCCACTGCTCGCGGAATTCATCCGTCGGACGACCGGCGATCCCTGAGCCATGCCATCAAGCCGGTGGCGACCTCACCAGCGGCCCGATGATGCGCACCCTGCGAGGCGAATTGGTGAGGCGAATTGGGGACACCCACCCCCGCGACAACGAACGCGGGCGACGACAAGCGTTGCCCCTGCGGGGCGCTACCCCACCTGCATCTCGACGAACCGCCGGTAGGCGCCGTCGTCCTTCGTCATCAACTCGTCGGGGGTGCCGGTCTCGACGAGCCGCCCCTGGTCGAGGAACACGATGCGGTCGGCACGTTCGATGGTCGACAGGCGATGGGCGATGACGATGGTCAGGCGATCCCGCCCCGTTTCGGACAGGGTATCGAGCAACACGCGCTCGGTCTCGGGATCGAGGGCGGCCGTCGGTTCGTCGAGGATCAGGATCGGCGCTCCCCGGAGAAGGCCGCGGGCGATCGACAGACGTTGTTTCTGGCCCGTGGACAACGTGCCGCCGCCTCGACCGATGGTCGTGTCCAATCCGTCTGGCATGGCGCGGACGAAATCCAGGGCACCGGCGAGCCGGCAGGCCGATTCCATCTCGGCGATCGTGGCATCGGGTTTGGCGATACGCAGGTTCGCGGCGACGGTGTCGGTCAGCAATTGGTGCTCCTGGAAGACGTAGGCCACGCCCCGTCGGAGCGCCGCGGTGTCGAGGTCGGCGATGTCCGCACCGTTCAGGGTCAGCCGGCCCTCGGTGGGACGAAGGAACGCGGGGATCATCTGGGCGAGCGTCGTCTTGCCGGCACCGCTCGGGCCGACGATTGCCAAGGTCTGCCCGGCGCGCGCCTCGAAGCTGACGTCAGCAAGAGCCCTGCGCCCGTCCGGATATCGGAATCCAACACCGTCGAAGCGTAGCGACACCGGGTCCAGGGCCGGTAGCGGTGTCCCGGGGCCAGACGTCGTTGCCAGCTCCGCCTTGTGGTCCATGGAGAAGTACACCCGACGCGCGGCAGCGGCGTTGTCCTGCTGATCGATCCAGATGCGCCCGAACTGCATGGCCGTCTCGTAGAGCAGGCTGTACATGCGGATCACCACCGGCGCGTCGCCGAGGGTGAGATCGCCGCGGACGATGCCGCTGAAGATCACCCAGAAGCCCGCGGTGGCGAACACCAGGTGGACGTGCTCCGCGATCCATTCGACGACGTTGACCACCCAGACCAGGAGCAGGCTCTGGCGGAAGGACTCGCGGCTCGCGACGGCGAACCGCTCGCGTTGGCGTTCGGCCCCGCCAAGGCTCTGCACCGCCGCGACGTTCTTGAGCCCCTCCTCCACCTCGTCGGTGGTGGCGCTGCCCGATGCGCGGCTCGCTTGGCTCACGCGCCGGGCCCAGCGGGCCAACGGCGACGTCGCCACCAGGGTCAGGAAAACCGCCGACAAACCGATCCAGACGAGCTCCGGTGCGACCCCGCCGTAGACCCCGGCCAGGATCCAGAGGTTCGCGCCGACACTGACGACCATGCCCAGGGGGCTGAGCGTCAGCGCATAGCAGATGCCCGCCACCGACGGCGCGTCGTGCAGCACGCGGAAGATCGCATCGCCGGACCGCTGCAGGTTGAGGCTTGTCAGCGGCTGGCGCGACATGCGCGAGAACAGGTCGATGCGCACATGATCGGTGATGCGTTGGGACAAGCGGATGGCGAGGCACAGGTCGACGAGGCCGACGAGGCCGTGGGCCGCGCTGACACCCGCGCTGATCCGGTTCTCGGACCGGGTCGCGACGTCGGCGCCTTCGGCGAGGTTCGCCTCCAGCGAGGTATTGCCCGAATACCCGACGAACAGAAACACCACGGCGAGGACGATCAATGCGTACAACGTCACGGCGAGCGGATCCATGCCCGACGCGGAATCGAGAAACGGCACCAGGAAGAACGGATAAAGGAGGCCTTCGCCACCGGGCGGAATCGGCTCCTGCATGACGCCGTGGTCGATCAGGATCTTCAGGAACCAGGGCAGCGGCAGACCCAGGGCGTAGATCAGCACCATGAGCCCGGCGCGTGCCGCGAACAGACGCCGCACCGGCCACAGGTAGCCGAGCGAGCGCTTGAACAATCCGATGACGTCCGCCGTGACCATCGCGGGTCGGACGTCGAGGCGGTCGTGATACTCAGAGCGCATCGTGGCCCTTGGTGAAATATCCGGGCTAGCCACGGCTCGACTCCGCGGCGTTTGCGAAATCGCGATACCGGCCCGCACGCGCCATCAGCTCGTCGTGGGTGCCGGATTCCGCGACGCTGCCGCCGGACAGCAACGCGATCCGGTCGGCGTCGCGGATCGTCGACAGCCGGTGCGTGATCACGATGACCACCCGCCCCCGGGCCCAGTTCTTGAGGTTCGCGAGCACTTGGCGCTCGGTATCCGCGTCCAGCGAGGCCGTCGGCTCATCCAAAACCAGGACGGGCGCGTTGCGCACCAGCGCCCGGGCGATGGACAGCCGCTGCTTCTGGCCGGTGGACAACAGCGCCCCGCCGACACCGAGTTCCGTCTCGAAGCCGTCAGGCAGCCGGTCGATGAACTCCGTGGCGCAGGCCACTTCGGCGGCTTCCCGGATCTCGGCATCCGTCGCGCCGGGGGTCGCGTAGCGCAGGTTCTCGGCGATGGTGGTCGGGAACAGGACATTCTCCTGCAACGCGATGGCCACGTTGCTGCGCAGATCGGCCACCCGAACCGATCTGAGATCCACGCCGTCGATGGAAATCCTCCCCGCGTCCGGATCGAACAGGCGCAGCAGCAACGCCATCGCTGTGGACTTGCCGGCGCCCGACTCGCCGACCAGGGCCGTGACGTCGCCGATGCGGGCGGTGAGTTCGAAACCGTTGAGGACCGGTGCATCGGGCAGGTATCCGAAGCCGACGCCACGGAAGCGAACCCCTTCCCGCACCGTCGGGAATCTCACCGGTTCGGCGGGGTCGCGCACTTCTGGTCGTTGTTCCAGGAGCCAGAAGGCGCGGTCCAAGCCCACCGCCATGTCCTGGGCGAAGCACCAGACCCGCACCAGATCCTCGAAGTGGAGCGAGAACGCGTCGACCCGGCTTCGGCGCGCCTGGTGGACGGCCACCGTCCATCGCGTCACCGACATGCCGAACACCACGAGCAGCGACGCGCCGAACACGGCGTCTTCCGCGAGTACGTACCGGGTCGCGATGTAGTCGGTGGCGAACAGGACCAGCGCCAGGAGGTAGGAGACAGCCACCTTCAACACCGCGAAGTCGCGCCGCAGGGCGAACGCCGTGTCCAGGGCTCGGACGGAGTCCGTCCGGAATCTCGCCAGGTTCGCGTCCTCGAACGCATAGGCCTTGATCGCCTGGATGCCCTGGAAGGTCTCCTGCACGCGGGTGAAGAGTTGGGCGTTTGCGCGCCGGGCGGCCTGACTCCAAGTCCTGAGCCTCGGCGTGTACCAGACCGCCAGGACCACGATGACGACGCTCGCGGTGAACATCAGGAAGGCGAACCAGGGACTGAACAGGGTGGCGACGGCGAGCTGCATTGAGATCATCGAGACCGCGATCACCGGCTGCACCACCACGTGATCCACGACCGCGGTGACCATGGCGCTGTCCTGGAAGACCCGGTAGATGCCGTCGCCCGCCGACGTGCCCGAGTGGAACTTAAGGCTCAATTCCTCCGCGTTCTTCACCATGGCGACGCGAAGATCCTGGTTGACCCGCTGCAGGATCCAGACCTTGTACATCGAGAGCACCGTGAACGCGCTGGTGGTGGTCACGATGATCACCGCCGAGACGATGACGAAGCGAAACAAGATCTCCATGCGGGCCGCTTCGCTCAACGCCGCCACGTCCACGTAGCCCGCGTCCGGAAGCCGCATCACCGTCGCCTGCATGTGGCTCAACGGCTCGGCGCGGCCGACGGAGTCCATGAGGATGTCGAAGCCGAGAAAACCGACCGCGGTGCCGAAGCCAAGCAGCGCCAGGTTCAGTGTGAGCAGCGCGAGGAAGTGCCAGATCTGGGCGAAGATATAGGGCCAGGTGGCAATGTAGATGCGGCCAAGACCCTTGAGGTCGAGGCGTAGCGCGTCGAACTCCGACGGCGGTGCGAAGGTGTCGACCGCGTCGGTCACGAACGGGTGGTGACGGCGACGAAACGTGGCCGGCCGGATCGCCGACCGGCCACCAACCGATCAGAACCGATAGCGGGCTTCCGCGCCCCAGTACCGCCAACCCGACACGAACGGGTCGTCAACCAGGACGAACACCTCCTCCCCGGTCTCCGGATCCTCCCATTCGTAGTCCACGAATTCGAACAGCTCAATCTCCTGCTCGTTCATGATGTTGTGGCCGAACACCGATACGGACCACGCATCTCCCGGCGCTGTCCAGGTGACGTTCACATCGATCCGGTCGTAGGAGTCGGATTTCTCGGCTTCGTTGTTCGACACGTAGGCGTCGAATCCACCGCGCCACGAATAGACCCCCAGCAAGGCGATATCGGACCCGTTGGCCAACGGCAAGGTGTACTCCGCGGAGACGTTGTACTTCCGCTTTGGGTTGTTCGGCAGGTTGTTGCCGGTCAGGCTGCCGCCGATGTACTCGTACTGGGCGTCCGCGGAGATATCCTCGTTCTCCGTCCAGACGTACTGGGGCAGCACGTAGGGTTCGCGCACTTCGCCGCCGTTCAAGGCGTAGAAGCCGAACACGCTCAGGTTCTCAACAAACGGTACGTCCCAGGCGAACTCGAAGTCGAGGCCGGTGATCCGCACGTCGCCGTAGTTGACGTTCGGCTCGGCCGCGCAATCCCAAGGCTCATCCGGACACAGCGTGATGGCCACGTTGGCGATGTAGTTGTCGTAGTTGTAGAGGTAGGCCGACGTCATGACGCGAAGGCCAAGCTCGGGAAAGCTGGCCTTGACACCTGCCTCCCAAGTGAGGAGTTCCTCTGAGTCGTAGAACTGGAATGGCACGAAGTCCTCAGTCACCGACAGGATCGGGTTGGTGCCGCCGGAGCGGTAGCCGGAAGCCACCCGGGCGAACACGAACATGCGGCGATTCGGGGACATCCACCCTGCGGCGATTCGGGGACATCCACCCTGCGGCGATTCGGGGACATCCACCCTGGGCGAAAGTGGATGTCCGCCGTTGCACAGTAGGGTGGATGTCCCCTTTTGCTCGTAGGGTGGATGTCCCCTTTTGCTCGTAGGGTGGATGTCCCCTTTTGCTGGGTCGCACCACCGCTGCTTGCTCAGAGCTCTCCTAGGAATCCTCTCCGCGGAGCAACCACGCCATCAAGCCCGTTGCGACGAGCGCGCCGACCAACTGCGCGACGATGAATCCCGGTGCGTCCACGGGGGCAATCCCGCTGAAGGTGTCGGTGAACGAACGCGCCACCGTCACCGCCGGGTTCGCGAAGGACGTGGAGGCCGTGAACCAATAGCCCGCGCTGATGTAGAGCCCCACCATCGCCGCGACGGCTGAAGGTCGCGCCTTCAAGGTCGCGATGATGGTCGCCACCAGGCCGAAGGTGGCCACGCCTTCCGCCAGCCACTGGCCCACGCCGGTTCTCGCCTTCGTGGAGATCTGCACCAGGTCCATGTCGAACATCGCGTGCGCCAGCACGGCACCTGCGAGACCACCGACGATCTGGACGACGACGTAGGCAGCCGCGGTTCTGGCGTCGATTTCCCGGCGAACCAGGAATGCCAGCGTGACCGCCGGATTGAAGTGCGCGCCCGATACCGGAGCCAACATTGTGATCAGCACGGCAAGGATCGCACCCGTGGCGAGGGTGTTGCCGAGCAGCGCCAAGGCGTCGTTGCCGTCGGCGAGGTTCACGCCCATGATGCCGGAGCCCACCACGGTGGCGAGCAGCAGCAGCGTGCCGAGGGCTTCGGCAACCAGTTTGCGGGGAAGGTCCGAGCTCACGAGGGGGTGGGAGTCATTGGGTCCGGATTGCTAGTGTACGTTCTGCGTGTGACCGTTGCGGCACGGATTCAACATGCGGCGCGACTCGAGGGAGCCGGATTCCTAGCATTGACCAGCCGCTACCATTGAAAATCACCATTCAGCCATGGTTATTACGATTGACAAGGCAGGCAGACTCGTTGTGCCGAAGCCGCTGCGTGAGCAGTTCAACCTGACTCCCGGATGCCAACTCGTGATCGAGGCTGCCGCCAACACGATCACACTCCGCCGAGCCGATGACGAACCGGCGCTCATTCGCAAGCAAGGGATTCTCGTCCATCACGGCACCACGCGCGCGCCGGTTGACATCGGCGAGTTCGTCCGCACCGAACGGAGGTCTCGCAGCACCCGAATCGCCCGCGACGCCCACTGAGTGCTACAACCTGACGGACTTCGAGCGGTTCGAACTGGCGGGCGTCTTGCTCGCGACCCCCTGAGACCATTGCCCGGTGATCGCAGCAAGCGGCCACGACACCGATGTTTCACCGCCGACACGACTCGACGAGTCAGCGGTTCGCCTGACGCTTGATCCTCCGCGTTCTTTTATCGGAAAATGCGCGCCGGCTTCCCTGGTCCTCTTTCGATCAGTGGGAGGATCGACCAAGGGAAAGAGTCATCACGGTGCGCAATAGCGGAACTGGGTGTTCTTAACGGGCACGGCAGGTGTCCGTCGTGGTTGTCGGATTGCGATGTGAAACCCACCATCGAGCCAGAAACCGAGGCAATATGGCTGTAGCGATCGTTCTTCTCATCATCGTCATCGTGTCGGTGCTGTTGTCGTTCTTCAGCCCGTGGCAGTTCACGGAGATCGCCTCCAACTGGGGCCATATCGACAACACCGTGATCCTGACCTTCTGGATCTGCGGCATCGTGTTCGCCCTGATCGGCGTGTTCATGGTGTACACCACGTGGAAGTTCCGCTACCGCAAGGAAGCCCGCGCCGACTACGAGCCCGAGAATCCCCGACTCGAGTGGTGGCTCACCGTCGTCACGACCATCGGCGTGGTGGCGATGCTGGCGCCCGGGCTGATCGTCTGGAACGACTTCGTCAATGCTCCCGACGACGCCCAGGAAGTCGAGGTGCTGTCGAGACAGTGGCAGTGGGCATTCCGGTTCCCGGGCGAGGACGGCAAATTCGGCACGGTTCATGTCGACAACATCACCTTGGACAACCCCTTCGGGATGAACAAGAGCGATCCCAACGGCGACGACGACGTGCTGATCACCGACAACACCGTGCATCTCGCCGTCGACCAGCCCTACAAGATCTGGCTGCGCTCGAACGACGTGCTGCACGACTTCTGGGTGCCGGAATTCCGCGCCAAGATGGACAGCGTGCCGGGCATGGTCACCTACTTCTGGTTCACGCCCACCCGCATCCAGGAAAAGCCCTACGAGGTGCTCTGCGCCGAGCTGTGCGGCCAGAACCACTTCCAGATGCGCGGTTGGGTGAAGGTGGACACCCGCGAGGACTTCGACGGTTGGCTCGCCGGGCAGCAGACCTGGGCGCAGATGCAGGCCGGGGTCGTGCCGAAATCCTACAGTCCGCTGGCCCGTCGCGGACGCGAGTTCGCCGAGTCCACCGGCTGCCTGGTCTGCCACTCGCTGGACGGCAAGGCCATGATCGGTCCCACCTGGCTGGACCTCTGGGGGACCGAGCGGACGCTGGCGGACGGCTCCACCGTGATGGTGGACGAAGCCTACGTGGTCGAGTCGATCCGCGATCCCAATTCACAGGTGGTCGAGGGCTTCGCGCCGGCGATGCTGGCCTACGACGAATCGACCGTATCCGACGCAGACATCGAAGCGCTGGTCGCACTTCTCAAGGAGGAAGTCAGCGCTGACGAGTCCGGAGCGACCGCGCCCGAGGCACCCGCGGAGGCTCCGACTCCGTGACGAGATATGCGGGCTGGAACCGTTGGCTTTAAGATAGGACTCTGAAGGCTGGGACCCCCCAGGGAGAGACCCATGGCACAGGCAGAAATACCGTACCAGGAAGCGATACCGCTTCACGATCCGCACACCTGGATCACCAAGTACTGGTTCAGCCAGGACCACAAGGTGATCGCCGTCCAGTACGGCATCACGGCCATCGCCGTGGGCCTCGTGGCGCTTGTGCTTTCCTGGATCATGCGCACCCAGATCGGCTTCCCCGGCCTCTTCGACTGGATCGACCCGGAGCTCTACTACCAGTCGGTCACCATGCACGGCATGATCATGGTGATCTACCTGTTGACGGCGTTCCTGCTCGGCAGCTTCGGCAACTACCTGGTGCCGTTGATGCTCGGCGCCCGGGACATGGTGTTCCCGTTCGTCAACATGATCAGCTACCACGTCTACCTGGCGAGCGTGATCATCCTCATGCTCGGCTACGTTCCCGGCATGGAGGGGCCGACCGGCGCGGGCTGGACGCTCTATCCGCCGCAGGCCATCCTCACGGGAACCCCCGGCGCCGACTGGGGCATCCTCACCATGCTGGCCTCGCTCGCGGTGTTCATCGTGGCGTTCACCATGGGCGGCCTCAACTACATCACGACGATCCTGCAGGCCCGCACCCGGGGCATGACCATGATGCGAATGCCGCTGTCCATCTGGGGCATCGGCATGGCGACGGTACTCGGTCTGCTGGCCTTCCCGGCGCTGTTCGTCAGCGCCATCATGATGACGCTGGACAACGTCCTCGGCACCAGCTTCTTTATGCCCGCGATCAACTCTCTCGAGATTGGCGAGGACTACGCTGGCGGCAGTCCGCTGCTGTTCCAGCACCTGTTCTGGTTCTTCGGCCACCCCGAGGTGTACATCGTCGCGCTGCCGGCGTTCGGCGTGGTCTCCGACCTGATCTCGGTGCACGCGCGCAAGAACATCTTCGGCTACCGGCTGATGGTGTGGGCCATCGTCGCCATCGGCGGGCTGTCGTTCATCGTCTGGGCACACCACATGTACGTCGCCGGCATGCACCCCTACTTCGGCTTCTTCTTCGCCACCACGACGCTCATCATCGCCGTGCCGACGGCCATCAAGGTCTACAACTGGACCCTCACCCTGTGGCGGGCAAACATCCGCTTCACGGTGCCGATGCTGTTCGCCATCGCCTTCGTCATCACCTTCGTGGTGGGCGGACTCACCGGACTCTTCCTCGGCAACGTGATCGTCGACGTGCCACTGTCCGACACGTATTTCGTGGTCGCCCACTTCCACATGGTGATGGGGGTCGCGCCGATCCTGGTGATTTTCGGCGGCATCTACCACTGGTACCCCAAGATCACCGGCCGGATGCTGAACGACACGATCGGCCTCTGGCATTTCTGGATCACCTTCATCGGGACCTACGCCATCTACTTCCCGATGCACTTCCTGGCGATCCCGCGGCGCTACTACCAGTACGACATCGGCGAGTCGACGATCCTGACCCCGAGCATGGAGATCCTCAACGTCAGCATTACGCTGACGGCCTACGTCGTGGGCATCGCCCAGTTCCTGTTCATCTACAACCTGATCGTCAGCTATCGCAAGGGCCGAGAGGCCGGCGACAACCCCTGGGAGGCGAACAGCCTCGAGTGGTGCACGCCACAGACGCCGCCGGTCCACGGCAACTGGGGCGAGCGGTTGCCGACGGTGCACCGCTGGGCATACGACTACAGCGTTCCCGGGCAGGAACGGGACTTCATTCCCCAGGACGTGCCGCGGGAAGCCCAGGCCTAGGCGCGTCTAGAAGAGAACCGAATTAATGGCCCAAGCAGCACAAGCAGAGACGGAAGTCACCGGCCTGGCGACCATCGCCAAGGACTGGTCCTCGGACGTCACCACCTTCAAGGGCGTGCCCTGGGGGAAGGCGATGATGTGGATCTTCCTCCTCTCGGACACGTTCATCTTCTCGATCTTCCTCACGGCCTACATGACGGTGCGCACGACCACCGCCGAGGCGTGGCCCAACGCCAGCGAGGTGTTCTCGCTGACGATGTTCGGCGTTCCGGTGCCGCTCTTGCTCATCGCCATCATGACCTTCGATCTCATCACCTCGAGCGGCACCATGGCGCTGGCGGTGAACTACGGCTATCGGCGGGACAAGAGGCGGGCCGTCCGGTTCATGTACCTCACCGCGTTTTTCGGCGCGGTCTTCGTCGGCATGCAAGCGTTCGAGTGGACCAAGCTGATCTCCGAGGGCGTGCGACCCTTCGAGAATCCGTGGGGCGCACCGCAGTTCGGTTCCTGTTTCTTCATGATCACCGGGTTCCACGGCCTGCATGTGTCCGCGGGGGTCGCCTACCTGATCATCATCGCGAGAAGAATCAGCAAGGGCAGATACGACAACACCAATTTCGAGATCGTCGAGATCACCGGCCTCTACTGGCACTTCGTCGACCTCGTCTGGGTGTTCATCTTCGCGTTCTTCTATCTCTGGTAGGTTGGGGTAATCCACGTGTCTTCCGAGGTTGGCCAGCAGCACCCGCTCACCCTGTATTTCTGGATCTGGGGCTTGCTGTTCGTGGTGAGCGCAGGCTCCTACGCGACGGACTACATGGACGCCGGCTTGCTGCGCTGGGCACTGATCCTCATCTTCATGTTCGTCAAGGCCGGCTACATCGTTGCCATCTTCATGCACCTGAAGTACGAGCGGCTGGCACTGATCTACGCGCTCCTGCTGCCACCCGGCGTGATCGTGCTCCTGGTGGGGCTGATGTACATGGAGTCCGACTACACCTGGCTGACGCGGATCGTGTTCTTCGGCGCGGAAGTATCGCCGGAGCGGCTTCCGCTCCCCGGCACCCACCACTAGTTCGCGCGGTGTCGAGCGGCGCCCCCGTCAACGCCAGGCAACGGTGACGGACTCCGCCGAAGCCCCTGTCGTTTCGCCACGCGCCACGATCGCGGCGTACCTGCATCCCCAAGTCGCCGCCCTGCTGTTCCTGGGGTTCTCCTCGGGTCTGCCATTTCTGCTGATCTTCGCGACACTTTCACTCTGGCTGCGGGAAGCCGGGGTGGAGCGGGCCGCGGTCACCTACTTCAGTTGGGCTGCGCTCGGCTATTCGTTCAAGTTCGTCTGGGCGCCCTTGGTCGACAAGCTGCCGTTGCCGGTGTTGACGAAGCGCCTGGGACAGCGACGAGGTTGGATGCTCGTCGCCCAACTGGCCGTCATGGCGGCCATCGCATCGATGGCGTTCACCGATCCCGCCGCGGCCGGTGGCCTGACCCTGATGGCGGTCGCCGCGGTGGCGCTGGGGTTTTCCTCCGCAACCCAGGACATCGTCGTCGACGCCTACCGCATCGAGGCGGTGGACGTATCCATGCAGGCGCTGCTTTCCTCGTCGTACATCGCGGGATACCGCTGCGGCATGCTCGTCGCCGGAGCCGTGGCGCTCTACCTGGCCGCCGGTTTCGGGAGCACGGCCGAGAGCTACTCCTACGAAGCCTGGAGACTCACCTATCTGTGCATGGCGGCGACGATGCTGGTCGGTGTCGCGACGACGCTCGTGGTTCGGGAACCGGTACGCCGGAACGTCTCGACGTACTTCCACGGCGCCCTTGACTACGCGCGCTTCCTGATCCTTTTCGCGTTGGTCGTCGCGTGCTTCGTCGTGGCATTCGTCGGGTTCGGACCGGCGGCCGATGCGGCTACCCGTTGGCTTTCCGAAGCGGGGTTGCCAGGAGGATTGCCCGGCTTCGTCTGCCAGGCGCTGAGGCTCGTGGCTGCGCTCGCCATCGGCATCGCGTTCGCGCTCGTCTGCGTGAAGTCGGGATTGGTGCAACGCAATATGGTCCAAGACACCTATGTCGCGCCCGTCACCGATTTCTTTGCACGCTACGGACGCGCCGCGATCGCCGTGCTGCTGCTGGTCGGCTTCTATCGTGTCTCCGACATCGTCCTCGGCGTCATCGCCAACGTCTTCTACTACGACGTGGGCTACAGTAAGGAAACCATCGCCACGGCGACGAAGGTCTTCGGACTGTGGATGACGATCCTCGGCGGTTTTCTCGGCGGCTGGCTAGCGATCAAGTACGGCGTCATGCGCGTGCTCATGCTTGGTGCCGTGCTGGCGGCCGCGACCAACCTGCTGTTCGTGGCGTTGGCGATGTCCGACGGCAACCTGCCGCTGCTCTACGCCGTCATCGCCGCCGACAACCTTACCGCGGGACTCGCGAGCGCGGCGTTCGTCGCCTACCTGTCGAGCCTTACCAGCATCTCGTTCACCGCCGTGCAGTACGCCATCTTCAGTTCGCTGATGTCGCTGTTCCCGAAACTCCTCGGCGGCTACACCGGCGGCATCGTGGACGCCTTCGGCTATCCCACTTTCTTCGTCGGTACGGCGGTGATCGGCATCCCCGTACTGTTCCTGGTGGCGTGGGTCATGCGCAATGCGCCGGCGCAACCGGGGGGCGAAAGTCGCAATAGCGCGTAGGTATTCGGCCCGCGGCAATCTCCCCGCCCAGATCTTGGGCCAGGATTCGGTGCCATGGCCACCGTCCGGACCGAGTCCTCCTGGTCACGGGTTTCCGATCCCGAACCGAGCGCATGGAACAAGACCCCCCTTCGTTGCCTGGCCGTCAGCGACACCACGCTGCCGGGAGAATTCGCGCAGCGAATTCTCGGGGCGACCGCGAAGCGGTCGCG
>VXPO01000065.1 GCA_009839505.1 Gammaproteobacteria bacterium | reverse complement strand
GCGCCCGCGCCACGGCCACGCGCTGGCGCTCGCCGCCGGACAACTGGTGCGGCCGATGGTCGAAACGCCCACCGAGGCCCACGTCCTCAAGCAGCCGGCGCGCCCGGGTCGCCGCGGATGCAAACCGTGAACCGCCGAGAAGCAGCGGGAAAGCCACGTTCTCCACGGCCGAGAACTCGGGCAGCAGGTGGTGGAACTGGTACACGAAGCCCATGCGGGCATTGCGGATGCGCGCTCGGCGCGCGGCACTGACGCCGGTCAGCTGCTGCCCCATGACTAACACCGAACCCCCGTCCGGGTCGCTGAGCCCAGCGAGGATGTGCAGCAACGTGCTCTTGCCCGCGCCGGACCGGCCGACAATGCCGACCCACTCGCCCGGCCCGACCGCGAGGTCGATGCGGCGCAACACCGTGAGCCGCTGTTCGCCCTGGACGAAGGTTTTGCTCAAGCCCTTGGCGAGAAGCACGCGTTCGGCGCTGTCACTCATGTTGCAGGACCTCTGCCGGACTTAAGCGCGCCGCCCGCCACGCGGGCAGCAGGGTCGCCACCAGACCCAAGGCCAACGCCGTCCCGGCGACGCGCACAACGTCCGCCAAGGCGAAATCCACCGGCAGGGTCGTGATCAGGTATTCGCCCATGAGTTCGGTGCCGAGCAATTGTTCGAGCCACGGGAATCCGGCTTCGGCCACGATGCCAAGGCCGAGGCCGCCGACGATGCCCACACCGACACCAACCAAGGCGATGACGCTGCCGACGACGGCGAACACGCCGACCACCAGGATCGAGCGGCCGCCCATGGTGCGCAGGATGGCGATGTCGCCGCGACGCTCGTTGACGATCATGACGAGACTCGAGACGAGGTTGAAGGCGGCCACGGCGACGAGCAGCGACAACAGTAGAAAGAGCATGTTCTTCGTGGTCTGGATGGCCGTGTGCAGGTTGCCGAACGTGTCCACCCAGGAGCTATCCCAAAGCGCGGGCAGACCGAGCGCGTGCCAATCGTCCACGAGTGCACGGCGGATACGGGCACGAACAGCTTCCGCCTGCAGCGGTCGTTCCACCGCCACCTCGAAGCCGTGGACACCGGAACCGAGGCGGAACAGCCGTGCCGCATCCGCCCGGTGGAGGAACGCCGAACTCCGATCAAGGACCGAGCGGGTGTCGAGGATCCCGGACACCACGAGCTTCTTCTGCCGCGCCAGCACGCCCAGCGGCGTCGCCGTGGTCGCCGGCAGCACCACCGAGATCTCATCGCCGACAACCACCCCAAGGCGTTCGGCGATCCCAGCACCAATGATCACGTGGAATCCGCCCGCCGGCAGGTCCACGCCGACGCCCCCCTGGACGAACTCGAACACCCGCGATACCGCCGGGTAGGACTCGGGATCCACGCCCGTCAGCCCGACCCCCGCCAAGCGCTCGCCATGCCGCAGGAGGCCTGCGCCTTGAACCACGGGGCTGACGCCCACGACTCCGTCGACACCGCGAATCCGATCGACGACAGCGGCAAAGTCGAGCATGGGGGCGTTTCCGGCAAGTGTCACGTGGGGCACCATGGCCAACACGCGGTCATTCATCTCGCGCTCGAACCCCGCCACCACGGCCTGCACGAACACTAGCACCGCCACCGACAACGCCAGGCCCGCCAAGGCCAAGCCGGTCACGAACGAGATGAAGCTGCGCCGCGAACGGGCGTAGCGGAAACCGATGTTGACGGCGAGCGGACGGAACATGAAACGCACGGTCGACAGACAGCCGGAGAGTTTACGGTAGTCGGCGAACGGGCTGCGTCCGCAACGAGCGTGCCGCCCGGGCCAGTTTCCAGGGAAGCTCTGAACAAGCTGTAGGGGCGACCCTTGTGGTCGCCCGTCCTGGCCATCCAACACCGTGCGTGACGACACGGGCGACCACAAGGGTCGCCCCTACGTGCATTCGGGCACGCTCAGCGCAGGTAGTCTCGCATCGCTGCCGAGGGCACGATCTCGAATCCCTCTCCGCGACGCAAGATGAACAGCGCGGCCAGACCGTTGTCTTCCGCGAAACGCCGGCCTTCGTCCTCCCCCATCACCAGCAACGCCGTGGCGTAGGCATCGGCGAACATCGCTTGATAGGCCACCACGGTGACCGACGCCACGTCGTGGCGGATCGGACGGCCGGTGCGCGGGTCGATGACGTGGGACAGCCGCTCCCCGTCCAGCTCGCGGTACTGCCGGTAGTCGCCCGAGGTCGCGAGACCGCCGCGTCGCAGCGCGATGGTCGACGCAAATCCCCTGGCCGCTGGCGCATCCACCCCGATCCGCCAAGCGCCACCGCCGCGCGCCGATCCCTTGGCACGAATCTCGCCCCCGAGTTCCACCAGGTAGGCAACGCATCCGGACTCGTCCAACACCTTGGCCAAGCGGTCGACGGCGTAGCCCTTGGCGATGGCGGACAGGTCGAGCATGACCGGTGCCAGCTTGCGCAGGCTCGGCGGCGCATGCCCGTGCTCGACACGTCGAAAGTCCACGGTCTCGGCCGCCGCACGCCGTTCGACTTCCGTGGGTGGACGTTCTGCCGCGTCGGCGCCGAATCCCCACAATGCCACCAGGGGAGCCACGGTGGGGTCGAACGCGCCGCCGGTCTGCTCGGCCACCCGTCGCGCCGCGGCGACCACGTCCACCGTCTCCGGGGAGACCGCAAACGACACACCAACCGGCAGGCGATTGAAACGCGAGATCTCCGATTCCGGCTCGTACGTCGACATGAGCCGGTTGACGCGCGCCAGGACGTGCTCCACGCGTTCCTTCGGGATGCCGTCGGGGCAATCCGCCTCGATCGCGTACGTCGTGCCCATGGACAGTCCGGTGACGCGGGCGTGGCAACCGGCAAGGAGCAGCATGGCCAGCAGCGTCATCAGAATGGGAGCGCGATGGGTCTTTTCCATGGTCGTTCCCACGAGATGGGACGGCTTTCGAGGGACTACATGGCAGCGTATTGTGAAGCTCACCCTGCGGAGTGTATGACCTGGAAGGAGATGTTAGATTTTGATGCTATGCGACCAGGGCGTTGAGGCGGCATATGAAGGTTCGGGACACCGTAGCGTACACCCTAATGACAGGAATCGGCGTCTGTCTGGTGATCGTGTTGGCATCCCGCAGCGAAGTAGTAGACTACGCCGCTGGTATCGGGTTAGCGGTAATCATCGGCATCGGCTTCGCCATCGCGCGCTGGCTCAACAACGAGAGTCCATCTCGACACGATGCATCGAAGGAGCCAACTAGGCGTTATTTGGACCGAACCGAGCGAGGCGGCCTTCACGGTGAGTGTCAGAAAGTTCGTGTGTGGGCCACCCATGGTGAACGGGATTCGTTCAGCCAATACCTGAATTCGTAACCCTTCGGGCTATCGGGGTCGGCAATACCGATCCATCGCTCCGTGTCTGGAACCGCCACGCGACGGCGGTGCCCACCACTTCCCGCACCACCCCACGCAACGCCAAGTAGGTCAGGTTTGTCGCCGCCCCGTCGCGACCGAACCGCGCGCACCGCGCTGTTCAGGCTCATGATCGCGTTGGTCGCGTAGATCGCCCGACCATCAGCGCGGACAAAGCGACTAGAAGAGCTCGGTCCTCGGAAACTGCCAACGATACTTGCGAGTCCGATCCTTGACGGCAATCCGACGCTGTGGACACACTTGCTCTTTCCGGTGCCCGTTGGCACCGGTGCACCACCATCAGCGAGAGGAAGGCCCCGATGCCCGAGTTCTGCAAGGTCGACAAGTCCGACCACATCATGACCGTCACCATCAACCGTCCGGAGCGCCTCAATGCCCTGCATCCGCCCGCGAACGCCGAACTCGGCGAGGTGTTCGACGACTTCGCGGCCGACGACGACCTGTGGGTTGCGATCATCACCGGCGAGGGCCGTGGCTTCAGCGCCGGCAACGATCTCCGCCACCAGGCCGAGGGCGGCGAGCGGGTGCCGACGCCGCGCGGGTTCGGTGGCCTCACGTCGCGCTTCGACCTCGCCAAGCCGGTGTACGCCGCGGTCAACGGGGTCGCCATGGGCGGCGGCTTCGAGATCGCGTTGGCCTGCGACATCATCATCGCCTCCGACAAGGCCGTGTTCGCGTTGCCCGAACCTAAGGTGGGTCTCGCGGCGCTGGCCGGCGGCCTGCAGCGCTTGCCGCGCCAGATCGGCTCGAAACGCGCGCTCGGGATGATCCTGACCGGCCGCCACGTGAGTGCGCAGGAAGGCTACGAGCTGGGCTTCGTCAACGCCGTGGTACCCGCCGACAACCTGATGGAGGAGACGCACCGCTGGGTGCAGATGACGCTCGAGTGCGCGCCGCTCTCGATCCGCGCCAGCAAGGACGTGGTCTACCGCAGCCTGAGCATGGGTTCACTGGAGGAGTCCATGGCAGTGCGCTACGAGTCCGTCGCCAAGCTGTCGAGCAGCCAGGACTTCATCGAGGGTCCGCGGGCATTCTCGGAGAAGCGGCCACCCAACTGGCAGGGCCGCTAGGGTTCTTGAGCACGCTCCATCGCTACCCCAGGCCTCGTAGGGGCGACCCTTGTGGTCGCCCGCCCTCGCGAAACGACGCGCTGCGGCTACCGGGTCGGGCGACCTCGACGCCGTGTGGTTAC
>VXPO01000093.1:124249-132370 GCA_009839505.1 Gammaproteobacteria bacterium | reverse complement strand
CCACCGCCACGAAGTCGACGATGTCGACGACGCCGGTGTCCGGGTCCACCTCCACTTCGCAGATGTGCGCTCCGGCCGGGTAGGTGAAGTTCGGCGGGTCGTAGAACGCCTTCTCCGAGAGACCGGGTTCGAGGTCCTCCAAGGGGAAGTTCTGCGGCACGTAGGCCGAGAACGCCACTTCCGGGAACGTGATGGACTGGTTGGAGTCGGCGACGGTGAACGTCCCGTCCGCAAACTCCATCTGGTCCTCTTCGGCCTCCAGCATGTGCGCCGCGATCTTCTTGCCCTTGGCGATGATCTTGTCCGTCGCCTTGATGATGGCCGAGCCACCGACGGCCAAGGATCGCGAGCCGTAGGTTCCGAGCGCGTAGTCCGAACGTCCGGTATCGCCGTGCAGCACCGTGACGTTCTCGAACGGCACCCCGAGCTTGTCGGAGATGATCTGCGCGAAGGTCGTCTCGTGGCTCTGGCCGTGACTGTGCGAACCGGTGACCACCGTCACCGAGCCGGTCACGTCCACTCGGACTTCTCCGACCTCGAACAGCCCGACGCCGGCACCGAGGGAGATGGCCACCTGGGACGGTGCCAGGCCGCACGCCTCGATGTAGCAGGAGAAGCCGATGCCGCGCTTCTTGCCGACGGCTTCGGACGCCGCCCGACGGGCGCCGAATCCCGCGTAGTCGATGTGCTCGAGCGCCTTGTCGAGGCTGGCCTCGTAGTCGCCCGTGTCGTAGGTCAGGGCAACCGGCGTGTCGTATGGGAAGTCGCCGGGCTGGATGAAGTTCCGGCGTCGAATCTCCGCCGGGTCGATGCCCATCTCCCGGGCCGCTGTCTCCACGCAGCGCTCGACCACGTAGGTCGCCTCCGGACGGCCGGCACCCCGGTAGGCGTCGACCGGACCGGTGTTGGTGTAGAGCGACTGCACCTCGACGTAGATGGCCGGCGTCGTGTACTGACCCGCCATCAGCGTGCCGTACAGGTATGTCGGCACGGATGAGGCGAAGGTCGAGAGATAAGCGCCCATGTTCGCCTTGGTCTTTACGCGCAGTCCGAGGAACTCGCCGTCCTCGGCCAAGGCGAGTTGCGCGGTCGTGACGTGGTCGCGTCCGTGACAATCCGCCAGGAAGGACTCCGATCGCTCGGCGCGCCACTTGACCGGCCGGCGCACCTTGGCCGCGGCCCAGATGACGGCGGTTTCCTCCGCGTAGATGAAGATCTTCGAGCCGAAGCCGCCGCCCACGTCCGGCGAGATCACCCGTAGCCGGGCTTCCGGCGCGACGTTGACGAACGCGGCCAGGACCAGCCGCTCCAGGTGGGGGTTCTGCGACGTGGTGTGCAGCGTGTAGGTACCCGCCGCCGCGTCGTATTCACCCAGCGCCGCGCGAGGCTCGATGGCGTTGGGGATCAGGCGGTTGTTGACGATGTCGACCGTGGTGACGTGGTGGGCGCTGTCGAACGCCGCGTCCGTCGCAGCCTTGTCGCCGAGTTCCCAATCGTAGGCCTGGTTGTTCGGAACGGACTCGTGAATCTGCTCCGCCGAGGCGGCGCTGGCAAGATCGACGACCGCGGTGAGTTCCTCGAAGTCCGCGGCCACGGCTTCCGCGCCGTTCTTGGCGGCTTCCAGGGTCTCGCCGATGACCACCGCGTACGGCTCGCCCACGTAGTTGACGACCTGTGTCGCGACGGGCGGGTGCGGTGGCGCCACCATGTCGGAGCCGTCCTTGGACTTCACCAGCCAACCGCAGGGCAGATCACCGATCTCGTCGGCGGCGAGGTCGGCCCCGGTGAAGACCGCGACCACGCCGTCGGTCGCTTCGGCCGCCGACGTGTCGATGCCGTTGATCCGGGCGCGGGCGTAGGGCGAGCGGACGAAGACCGCGTAGGTCTGCCCGGGTGCGTTGATGTCGTCGGTGTAGTTGCCGGCGCCGGTGATGAAACGGGCGTCCTCCTTGCGTTTGACGGAGGCGCCGATGCCTGTTTCTGATGCCATGGTCTCCTCCCCCTATACGCTCGACTGTGCGGCAAGCACCGCCTTGACGATGTTGTGGTAGCCGGTACAGCGGCACAGGTTGCCTTCGAGGCCCTCCCGGACCGCTGCCTCGGTGAGCGCCCCGCCGCCTTTGTTCACGAGGTCGATGGCGCTCATGATCATGCCCGGCGTGCAGAAGCCGCACTGCAGGGCGTGGTTGTCGCGGAACGCCTCCTGCATCGGATGCAGCTCGTCGGGCGTGCCGATGCCCTCGATGGTGGTGACGTCCGCGCCTTCGGCCTGGCCGGCGAGCACGGTGCAGGACTTGACCGCGTCTCCGTTCATATGCACGACGCAGGCCCCGCACTGGCTGGTGTCGCAGCCGACATGGGTGCCGGTCAGTCCCAGCGACTCGCGCAGCACGTCCACGAGTAAAGCGTTGTCGGGCACGTCGACGGTCTTTGCCGCGCCGTTCACCGTGAGTGTTATTTCCATTGTCCTTCCCTCCGAATGGAATGCATCAACGCAGGATGCCGATTACAACCACTACGCCGTGTCAAAGTCCACCTTGATGCGTTCGAAAAACCGCGCCGCCATCTTGCGGGCCGCCGCGTCGACCAGGCGAGAGCCGACCTGGGCGAGCTTGCCGCCGATGTTGCCACTGATCCGGTAGGTGAGGAGTGTTTCGGGGCCGTCGTCTCCGGCAACCTCCTCGAGGTTGACCAGGGCGCTGCCCTTGGCGAAGCCCGCGGCACCGCCCTTGACCTCCACCTCGAGGCGATAGCTCTCGGGTTCGACCACGTCGCTTAGCGAGATCGCGGCTTTGAAGGTCGCCTTTACCGGGCCCACCTTGGCGCCGACCTCGGCTTCGTACTCACCATCGCCCACGGCGGTCATGGACTTGCAGCCGTCGAGGCAACGGGCGAGCACCTCGGGATCGTTCAACGCCCGCCAGACGCGGTCCCTCGGTTGCGCAATTCGACTCTCGCCCGCCTGCTCCACGCCTTCCCCCTGACGCGGCTACTTCAAGCGCACTCTCGCACAATCCACCACGCGGGAAAACTACCGCCCATGGAGAGATCCGGTGTTCCGAGCGTTTGCGCATGCTCGCGACCGAAAGGATGGCCGGACTGTTCGGTTCCGGACAGGCGCGTTGCAGATCCGAACAGCCGCAGATCCAAATGGACCAACGCACCGTGGCTTGGACCCTTGGCACACCTCTTGCTGATCTCCTGTGGAGAGCGTGGCGAGAGCGCAGACAGGTTGTGGACAGGCAAATGGCCCAAGCCAAACGACTTGAAGGAGGCGACGACAGCGCACCCGGGGCGGACGTGCAGGACATTCGGCACATCCGGCTCCACACCGCGAGTAGCCGTTCACCCATGGATGTGGCACGTCCACAGGGCAGACGCCACGTCAAAAGAGTCGCCACCGGGTCGATTGCCACGATCGGCGTTATCGCGGTTACGGCCTACGTGGCCACCTTGGAACCGGCTCTGCCGACGGTGCAGGGACACACGGTATGGATGGATACCGTGGCGCAGGGCGAGTTCGTACGCGACGTTCGCGCCCCGGGTACGCTGGTGCCGGTCCGGCGGCGCTGGATCACGGCGCTCACGGCGGGTCGTGTGGACGAGATCCTTGTCGAGCCGGGCATCGAGGTGACTGCAACCACCATCCTCTATCGGCTGTCCAATCCGGACGTCGAAGTTCAACTGCTGACGGTCCGCCAACAGCTGTCGGATGCCGAAGCTGAACTCGTCACCTTGGCATCGAGGGTCGAGTCGGACGAACTGGCCCAGGAGGCGCTGATCGCACAGGTGCGCACGCAGTACCTCGAAGCAAAGCACCGCGACGAGATGAACCGTGAACTCATTAGCAAGAACCCGGGGTTGGTGGCCGAGTTCGACCTTGCCCGCGGGCGGGAACTGGTGGCCGAGTTGGACAACCGCCTAGGCATCGAGACCCGCCGTCTCGCGGTCCTCGGCGACTCTGCGAAAGAACAGCTAGAGGCCCAACGCTCACAGATCGAGCGCTTGCGCGCGATCGTGGGCTTCAACGAGGAGCGTGCCGAGGCGCTGACGGTTCGTGCAGGCGTCGAGGGCGTTTTAGCGGAGTCCGGGGCGGAGGAGGGGCAGTGGATCAACGCCGGTGAGACGATGGGTCGCGTGGTACAGCCCGGCAGGTTGAAGGCCGAACTCCGCGTGCCGCAGAACCGCGCCGACGAGATCGCCATCGGCCAGCAAGCCCGGATCGACACGCGCAACGGCGTGGTCGATGGACGCGTCAGCCGCATCGACCCCGCCGTGCGCGACGCGACCGTCACCGTGGACGTTTCGCTGCCCAACTCGCCGAGAGGCGCCAGGCCGAACATGGGGGTCGACGGCACGATCATCCTTGAGCGGCTGAACGACATAACCTACGTCGGCCGGCCGGCGAACGCGCGCGCACACGAGCGTGTGGGCCTTTACCGACTCGACGAAGCTGGCGAAGTCGCTCGACGCGTGAGCGTGCTGCTCGGACGGACGTCGGCAACGCATGTCGAAGTGATCGAGGGGCTGAGACCCGGCGACCAAGTGGTCCTGTCGGGTTTGGCCGGGTTGGACGAGTACGACAACGTGCGGATAGAACAATGAGCGAACGAGGTCCCATCATCATGAACCCATGGGAGACACCCAATGGCGGACACTGAACACTCACTGATTCGTCTGCGCGACCTGCACAAGGTCTACTACACGGACGAACTCGAGACCCATGCGCTGATCGATGTGGATCTCGACATCGAACGCGGCGACTTCATTTCCGTTGCAGGACCCTCGGGGTGCGGCAAGTCGACCCTGCTGGGGATCATCGGCCTGCTGGACAACGCGAGCGGCGGCGAATATCAACTCGACGGCAACGCGGTGCAGTCCCTGGGCGCCGCGGAACGGGCCCGCATCCGCAACGAGTCCATCGGGTTCATCTTCCAGGCGTTCAACCTGATCGGCGACCTGACGGTCTACGAGAACGTGGAACTTCCCCTGGTGTACCGAGGCACGCCGGGAACCTCCCGCCGCGAACGCGTCGGACAGGCGCTGGAACGGGTCGGTATGGTTCACCGGGCCAAGCACTTCCCGGCGCAGCTCTCGGGCGGCCAGCAGCAGCGCGTCGCGGTGGCCCGTGCCATCGTCGGCGACCCGCTGATCCTGCTCGCCGACGAACCCACCGGCAACCTCGACTCCGCCAACGGCCGGGCCGTGATGGAACTGCTCGGGGAACTGCACGCGGGCGGGGCGACGGTCTGCATGGTCACCCACGATCCACGCTACGCGAGCATGGCGGCGCGCACCGTGCACTTGCTGGACGGGCGAATCGTCGACGAAGTCGAGGCCGTCTCGGCGACGGACTCGTTGCGGGTGGACTAGTGGTCGAACACACTTGTAATGACCTGTCAGTGGTCGCCGGAACGTCCCGGGCAAGGCGTGGTCGCGCAGGCATAGCGGGTCTACGTCAAGCGACCGCAACGCAGTCCCGGGGCGTTCCGGCGGCCACCCGAAGGGCGCGCCCACAAGCGCCCATCTGCTTTGTTGTCGCCTCTCGACGTAACCCCGCTATGCCTTCGAGGCGATGCCGCGCATCTGGACGCTTGTGAACGCGCTGACAGGTCATTACAAGTGTGTTCGACCACTAGGTCAGGCGCATGATGCTCGACTTTAGGCAGGCGTTGAGAGGCTTGCGGCGGACGCCGGGATTCACGGTGCTCGCGGTGCTTTGCTTGAGCATCGGCCTAGGCGCCACCGTCGCCGTATTCACCCTCGTCAAGCAGGTTCTGCTGGATCCGCTCGGCTACCCGGACGCGGATCGGCTGGTGGTCCTGCGCAGCGCGGTTCCCAAGTCGGGAGTGGGTACCGAGTGGGGGTTCGCGTCCGCGCAGTACTTCCACCTCGGCGACAATGCCGCATCGCTGGCCGACATTGCGGCTTCGCAGGACTTCTGGGCAAGCATTGCCGCAGCCGACGGCCTCACGCGTGCCCGGATCACCCAAGCCACCGCGGGCGTACACCGTCTGATCGGCGCGAAGCCCGTGCTCGGCAGGGTCTTCGACGAAGCGGACGACGACCCCGGCGCCGCACGCGTTGCGGTGCTCTCCTACGGCTTCTGGCAGGACCGCTTCGGCGCCGATCCCGAGGTCGTGGGCAATACCATCCGGTTCGATCCGGGGATCGCCGGTCGAGCCTTGACGGCTGAGGAACTCCGCAAGACCGAGCTCCGCATTGTCGGCGTTCTCGCCCCCGGCACCGGCATGTTCGATGTCGACCTTTGGATTCCGTGGACGTTCGACAGGGCCGGCCCTCACTACAACAACCACAACATGCTCGTCCTTGCGAAGCTCGCCGACGGGGCGGACATCGAAACCGCCCGCGCCGAGCTGTCGGGCCTGACGGCGCAACTTCCCGACGCACATCCCGAGGTCTACTCGCCGGAGTTCATGGAGCAGTTCGGTTTCCGGACGGTGGTACACGACGCCAAGCGGTTCCAGGTCGGCAAGATTGCCGACAACCTGTGGTTGTTGCAGGCGGCGGCTGCGCTGTTGCTGATCGTTGCCTGGGCGGACGTGGCCAACCTGCTCCTGGCCCGGGTCGAGACCAGCCGCCGCGATTTGGCGGTGCGGTCGGCCCTGGGGGCCGGATGGCGCGATGTAGCGCGGCACCATGCCGCCCAAGGTCTGTTGCTGTCGGTGCCGGCCGCCGCGATCGGCGCGTTGATCGCATGGGCGGCGATCGACTATCTGGTCGCGACGGCGTCGATGCCCCTGCCCCGTCTCGACGAGGTCGCGCTCGACGGCGGCGTGTTCGCGTTCCTCGCCGTCGTCTCGGTGATCGCGGCCCTGGCCTTGGCGGCGGTTCCGGCATCCCGGGTTCGCCGCTTCGGCCTCGATCTCGCCGAGGCAGGCCGCGGGTCCACGCACAGTCGCGAACGAACCCGGGTACGCGCCGCCATGGTGGTCGGGCAGGTCGCGCTGACCCTGGTACTGATGGTCGCCGCCGGGCTGCTGCTCGAGAGCTTCCGGTCGCTGCGCAACGTCGATACCGGCATCGACGCCGATCCGGTGGTCAGCGTGGCCGTGACGCCCAACGCTTCCCACGAAGACGCCGCCACCTGGTGGACGGTCGTCCGCGAAGTCCAGGACAGCCTCGGATCGCTGCCCGGCGTCACCGCGGTCGGCGCGTCCTCGGCGGTGCCGCTGAACTGGTTTCCGGGCTGCGTGGCGCAGCGGTTCGACGATCCGGCCGTCAAGGAACGCGTTGGCGCTTCCGACTTCACGACGTGCGCTTCGGTGCTGTTAACAACGCCCGGATGGTTCCGGACGTTGGGGATTCCCGTCATCGAGGGCCGCGGCCTCGAGACGGCGGATCTGGACGACCCCAGTCGAGCCGCCGTCGTCGTGAGCCGATCGTTCGCCAACCGGTTCTGGCCGGACGAGAGTGCAATCGGCAAGCGTATCGCTGCCTACCACGACACTTGGTACACCGTCGTCGGCGTGGTCGGCGACGTCTACGGCCGCTCGGTCGAGGAGCCTCCCGCGATTGCCGCGTACTATCCCCTAAACCCGGTTCCCGGTTCCCCTTGGCCGCACTACGGCGTGGCGATGGCGGTGCGGACCGGACTTGATAATCCCGCCGCGATTCTCCCCGCCGTCCGACGGGAAATCGAGCGCATCGATCCGACCATCCAGGTCGAAACGGGGTCGACCATGGCCGAGATCGTCGACCGCTCGATGGCACCCGCCAGCTTCGCCTCCGCCCTATTCGCCGCAGTGGCCCTCGGCGCGCTCGTGCTTGCGGTTGCGGGACTCTACGGCGTGGTCGCCCACCTGGCCGCACGGCGCACGACCGAAATCGGTGTGCGCATGGCCCTCGGCGCTCGGCGCAACCAAGTCCGACGCATGGTCGTCGCGGGCGGGATGAAGCCCGTCGCGCTCGGGCTCGTCCTGGGCATCGCCGTCAGCCTCATCGCTGCCGGAATGCTGCGCGGCCTGCTGTTCGGCGTCGCCCCGGTCAGCCCCGTCGTTCATGTCGCGGCCCCCGCGGCCGACCCCGCCCCCGCCGCCTTGGCCTAGTGGCTCGCCCCCCCCCCCCCCGCACCCCACGAGCCACGCCCCGCGGTTGGCG